>NZ_JADBTX010000103.1:0-7276 GCF_020245945.1 Microcystis sp. M015S2 | reverse complement strand
TATTATGTGCAGTTTTGCCTTAAATTAGACCCCAGAGACACGGTTAAGCCTTTAACGCCTTCCCAGAAAACCACTGGGATTGATGTGGGATTAAAGTTTTTCTTAGTAGATAGCGAAGGCCATCAAATTGATTGTCCGAACTATTACAGAAAAGCTGAAAAACAATTAAACCGATTAAACAGGAAAAAGTCAAAGAAATACCGTAAGGGTAAAAAACAATCTCGTAATTATCACAAGGCTAGAAAGCGATATGCTCGGAAACATTTAAGAGTAAGTAGGCAACGAGAAGAGTTTGTCAAGAGTGTGGCACTCCGTTTAGTTAAGTCTAACGACTTAATCGCCCAGGTCGACTTAAATGTCAAAGGCATGGTCAAGAATCGTCATTTAGCGAAGTCGATAACTGATGCAGGATGGTCTGTTTTTAGGCAATGGCTAGAGTATTTTGGGGACAAATACGGCAAGTTAACTATAGCTGTCTCACCTCATAATACGTCTCAAGATTGTGCTAATTGTGGGCAAAAAGTCCAAAAGTCGCTATCTACTCGAACCCATGTTTGTTCTCATTGTGGATACACAGATTGTCGAGATAGAAACGCCGCTTTAAACATCTTGCAAAAGGGATTAAGTAGCGTGGGGCGCACGCAAACTCTAAACGCTTCGGGAGAGATTCCCTCTTGGTTGGTTGGAGAAATCCTGCTTGCTAACGGAGACTCAATGAACGAAGAATCCCCGTCTCTTTAGAGCGGGGAGCGTCAACTGAAATTTAGCGGCCACATCGATGGGTTTTTGGGAAGGGAAGTCCGAACCTAACATTTCCCTGTTCCCATCGTTAAAAAGGATAATGGCCGCATAGGGATTGGGCAACGCGGTTATCTCCCCCGTCTGTCCTTTTCTGGGATGTTCACCGGTAACGGTGACGGAATTTCCCACCGTCAACCGAGTAGATTTAACCGACCCCAGCAATTCTCATTTTGAAAAAAATCAGATAAAATTCTCTTATTTAAATAGAGAACTTGTGGTTCTTCGGTTTGTCTTGTGCAACGTACAGGGTTATAAGGAATGAAACTCTTATAGAGAAAGACATTTGGCGATTTTTGTTAATTGTTTTCGATCTAGAGCGAACTAATCAATTAAATCTCTGGCTCTCCTCGACTTTGTGTGATAATTTTTGATCATAGAATCGTGAAATGTTTACTGGGAAAAACTTTTAGTGCTATTTTGCTGAAGAAACTATCAGTATAGACCCCGTTTCCACACAGAAACCAGAAGAGTCAGAATTCTCGTAAGCCCTCAGTGAAAAGGCAAAGTTGACCGCGTGGAATCTAAATCAACGCCACTAACTGCAACCGGTCCATCGGGTGCGATCTCGATCTCGTATTGACCGGGTTGGCTGGGTACATCGGGTAAATGCCCTTCGGCTAAAGCGCGTAACAAGGGGAATGGGTCGATGTCGAAGCGAACGAGACGCGGTTTTCCATCGATTAGCGTGGCGATAACGGATCGCTCGAACTCCAGAATTTTTAGCAGTTGGGGGAGTTGAAGGTCGAGAGCGAGCAAGTATTCGGCGAAAGCTTCCACCTCGGTGGTCGAGAATTGATGAGGCGGGGTTTTCGACCAAAAATCGGCTAGGAGAGCGCGGAAGATGTCTGGACCCAGAGCCAGCATCATCAGACGGGAAGTTAACCTGATGGCGTTGACGATCATCGAAGCGCGAAATTCTTGAATCAGGCCGTTGATAATTTGGACTCCGGGGTCGGCGGTCAGTTCTCGTGCCATTTCGTCCGGTAGAGAACGGCCGATCACCAAACTGCCTAAGAGCCACTCCCATCTACTCGGGGAAACGGCAGTACCCCCGAATACCCCCGCGTTCGTTTTCGGGACGGGATACGAGATTTCTTGGGAGGGGCGGCCGGGTTTCCGAAGTTCCCAGAGTTCGTGCAGTCGTTCTATTTGTTCTCGGACTAAATCCAGACCGACAACGGGAATGAAAGAGGGAAAAATCTCGAAAATAATCGCTTTCAAGTTCGGCAAGGTGGGAATGACCCGTTTAGCCAACTCGAATAAGGGAGCGGGTATTTCCCCGGAATGAGCGTCGAGCCAGAAACCCCCCAACTTCATGCCACCCGCTAGATGAATTTCCCAGACCCGATCGAGAGGAAGTCGGGATAGGTAAGCTTCTATGGACTGACGACCGTTGAGTTGGTTAGCCCAGAGGTTATGAAGATCCAACAACAGCCCACAATTGGCGGTTTCGATAACGCGGGCGACGAACTCGCCGTCTTCCATTTCCCCGGGCCGGGGTCGCAGGTAATTGACCCCGGTTTCCACCGCGATCGGCACGGGTAAAGCGGTTTGAAGATCCCCGATCGAGCGAACGGCGGTCTCGACTCCTTCTAGTGTTTGGAGGGGAGGCAAGAAAAAGCCCGTGTGGAATTCCGGGGTCGCGTTAAAGCTAAGATGCTCGCTCATCCAAGGCGAACCGAGACGGTTGATCGTCTGCCGCAACAGTTCTAACTGCCCTCGATCGGGGCTAACTGTCCCGCCGACGGGAATCCCGACGCTATGGACGAGCTTTTTTCCCGGAAGCCCAGCGAGACGCTCGAAAACTTTCTCTAGCGTTCGGTAGCGTCGAGGAGCTTGCCCGGTCTCGATCCACATCGTCTGAGGCTCGATTTCTAGGACAGAAAAAAGTTCCTGGCGTTGTTCTAAAAGAGGCTCTAGTTCTGGTGAATAGGTAATCCCAACGCCCATTTCCGGAAGTCGAGAATTAGATTTTGCCAAATACTTGTACATTCAACTTTTTATCAACGGTAATCAGGTCTAACTCGTTGCGAAAGGCGATATCGAATCCCGAGTGACACGCGGAACATCCGAGACGGGCGACAATACTGGCGATCGCTTCCTTCACCCGTTCGATATCGTTACTAATCCCGGCATCTAGCACTACGCTCACCCCACCGGCCCGCGCACCCAAGTCTCTGTCCATGAGTTCCGGGATCGGCCGATTCAATGCCGTGACTTTGCGCTCGGGATCGAGGATAAATTCCCGCTCGTGAAGGAAAGTACAGGCCGCCCCCGAAAAGCAGGGCTTACAACCCACGCGACCCATAATTTCCGCGATACTGACCTGCAAAGCTTCTAGATTATAGGCGACTTCAACGGGTAAAGTGACTCTAATCGGGCCGCTCAAGCCGAGTTTGTGTCCGTGACTGATCGATCGCTCCGCTTCAATGACCATTTGATTTTCTCCTGATTCAATATTCCAGAGGACAGAATCTTCCGTACTCTCGATTAGATCGTTGTCTTGAAAGATTTTAAAGAAAAGATCCGGCCGCCGCTCCAGAAACAGTTCTCGAAAGTAGGACTCGTCGAAGGTTATCTGAAAATCTCCGCCTTCCCCTGTGACAGCACTGCCAAGCAAGTCGTCATAGATTAAGTCTTTATCCCAAGCCTCAACTCGGAGTCCGGAAATACCGAAACGGGTTTGACGGTCGATAACACGACCCAAAATTTTCCATGTTGTCATGGCGATTTACCGGGGGGTAAGCTCGGTGGTCGGAAAACTCCTAAAACTATTATCAATAAAGGATTATCAGTAAGACGCTGTTCGATATAGCGCATCTGAATACTAGAAAGATAATGGGTTTCAGCCCTCATTTTGACGACATTGGTTGTCTCTTGAGAGATTTAAAAAAGCTTTCCGCACCACTAAGAGGGGTTAAGTTTAATTGTTGATGGTTCGATATTTGGTTGAAAGCAAGAATCGAGAAACTCCGAAAATGTTGCAATTCTTCATAAGACCATCGTTTTATAGCGCTTTTCGCGTTACTGAGGTATCGACAAGTTTTGCTAAAAAGGAGCTTAAGCCCCTTGCCTACGTCTCATTCTGATGAAAATTGCTATAATCTTATAAATAACAGGTTTTATGCGTTTAAATATCTATCTCTAGTAGTAAATTGCCGCTGTTCTCGACTTTGTGTAATAGTTTTTGCTTAAGGAATCGTGAAATGCTTATCGAGTAAGACTTTTGTACCGATTCTCTAAACTTTGGCGATAGACAAAACCTCAAGAATATAAGCCCGTTCTGTAATTGAGGCAATTACTTTACGAGTCATAACACTCCCCACACATCCCACATCCAATCTTAATTAAGGCTGAACGAATAATGGTAAAACCCTTTTAAAATAAGGCTTTTGACCGGTTAAAATCCGATGTTAGTGCCAGAAAATAGGATTGAGACCTTCAAAAACCTTGCATTATCTTTCTTTTAGTACATAAACTGGTACGAAAACAAGAGGGCAACAAAGCCTGAAACTCCTGACTCCGTTCTGACCTCGGCGTGAGCTCAGTCGAACGCTGAGCTCACGGCCGAAGCCTGACGACCGGCTACTGACTCCTAACCCCACCAACAAACTTTTTCAGCAAGCTCTAGATAGGGTCTGCTGAAAAAGTTTTTCGTGGGGACAGGGTGTGGGGTGTGGGGTGTAGGGTTTTACTGGTTTTGAGGTGGCCAATTATAGTCATTTCAATTAAGATTGAGAATATCAATGCCAGAGTTCATAAGGGTTTAACTGGTCTAGAGTGTATCAGACTTATCTGAAATGACTATACCTAATTTTCAGGGAAAAAGTGCCTAAATTTTCCCCCCGATCACTCCCAGGCCCGGAACTTTTTGATTTCAAAAAAGCCTCAAGATATTATCCAACAAGGTTTTTAGATTTATTCAGCAAACCGTAGATACTTGAGGCAATGATGAGAACTGAATACCTGGTTAGAAGCCCACGAAAAAACAACCGCAGAGATAAGGCTACGGAAGGAAGCTATCGACCGGCAATCGGCCGAGTTTAACCAATGGATGACCGGAATCAAAGCAAGGCTGGACGCAATCGCACGCAAGATCGAAAAATAGCGAAGATTTAAAAGGGAATCCAATCAACTCGGTCAATCCATTCTTCTGCTTCAGATGCTTCCCAAATTAGATATAATTCTTCTACCCAGATTTCTAAATTAGCACTGGGGCGCAACCACAGTAAACCCCAAATATGTCCCCCCTTATCCCAATGGTTTTTGAGGTGTCCAGGCATACTGCGACGATTATTGGTAACTAATAACCGTTGAAATGACGCAACATAATCTAGGATTTCTGGGTCTAAAGTTCCTAGGGGTGGTGCATCGGGTTCACTTACTCGCAAAATATCGAGATTAGGATTCAATCGTAACAGAGATATTTTGAGGTCTGGGGATAAGTTTTCATCTAACAAATAACAAAAACCGGATTCTCATGCGAGGTTTAGTTCTTGCTGTTTCCGTTTTAGTTTCAGTTGTCTTAGGCGTTGAATCAGGGGCGATGGCTCGGTATTTAACCACTGTTGGTATTGTTCTTCTTGCCAGTCACGGAGGCGCTGAAGATAAGCATCTATCTGGGGCTTATTTTGGTAGTAATAGGTGAGAGTAGCGTAAATTTTCTCTAGGTTTAAGCTGGGTAACTCTTGGAGAATCTGCTGGGAAGTATAACCTTTTAAATGGTAGTTGATGACATCCTCAATCCCAATGCGATGTCCTTTAATGCGGATGTCATCTGGCTCAAAAACTTCAAAGTATTCTTCTAGTTGCATGGTTTTCTTGGAGCAAACTTTCTCTTTTAATTGTAGAACCGCCAAATCGCTGAAGCTCTCGGAAAAACTAAGAAAAAAACCTGCGGTCAAGCAGAGCGATTGGCAAGAGGAAAATTGAAATGATGTAGCTACGGACAAATCTAAACTAGCGACCTAAAATATGGGCTTGAGCAAACCACAAGTCTCTGCGCGAGAGAAGAGATACCTACACCCGTCACCCCTTGCCAGGCCGTTCCTCCCGCCAAACTGCAGCATAGAGTTCCACTCCTTCAAACGGAACCACTCTGGCCACACGGGGAGGTGCGCTTGGGGTGCTGACTCCAAATTAAAGCTTATACCATTTTTCAAAACCCTTGTCATAGATCAGAATGCTCAAAGCCTTACGGTGAGAGGATTGAGTATGTCAGATATTTTGAAATTTGGTATTAGGTCATTGTATGCCATCCATTCTCCTCCATCTCTCCAGCCGACGCGATCGCCGAACTTTTCCCACACTTCCTCACGATAGTCTATCGTGCCGCCGAGACTCTCATAGATTTCTTTCTGGACACTGAAGCCAAACTTACCCATACTGTAGTGCCGCCAGAGTCCGTTAATAGTTCGTAAATCTTCACAGGGGAAATTGTTGATAGACACTGTGTCTAGCCAGCCTTCCTTTTCTATTCCTGCTGCCCGGCACATAACTTTAGCTGTTTCTTGGTCAGCCTCCTTCCACTTACCTGCTGCTAGTAAGTCATTGAGTTTAGTGTAGTCGATTCTTTCTCACTTTCTTCTCCTGTTAAAACAATTTTTGAAGGAGACTGTAGCTGCTTTATTTGTTCTTGCAACTGAGAAATTATTGCTTCTTTTTCTGTTAGTTTTTCTTGCTCTTGTTCTAAGTGTTGTTCTAACTGCTGGATCTGAGATTTCAGTGCTTGTTTTACTTCCTGCTCTTTGCTGTTTTGCTGTTCTTGATGAAAAGCAGGCTCGATTTCCCCTGCTAATTTTGGCATAATCTTATTTAGTTGTTCGCTAAATTTATATTTCAGGTCGTTAATGTCAGCATAGCTAGTATGAAAATGTCCTAAATTATGGAGTCTTTTCTTGAAATTCAACAAAGTCATAATTTCTGGACTAATTTGACTCGCATTGATGGGTGCATCTTTGAAATAAGTATAAATCCACAGATGACGATTTACTTTAAAGGTTTCCCACGCTTTGGTAAATTCTTCTTCAGTGTATATACCTACTTTAGTATGAAAGAGGCTGACGAAAATATCGCACTCTGTAATCGCTTTATTGTATTCATCTTGTAGGCGCGTTGCTGACATAGCATCGATAAAATCTTCCCAGACAACTAATTCTAAAAATATTCTCTTTTTTATATATTCTTTGTTTTGACGGTTGATAAATATTTCAAATTGTTCTCTATCATCTCTCAATTCAGATGAGGAGGCGAGAAATATTTTAATGATTATTAGACATCTCCAAAAATTTGTAAGTCAGTCACAGCAAGGAAGACAGGCAGATTAGACCAAGATTCAAAATTAGCTCTAAAAACCGATTAATCAGGGTTTTAAGAGACAAAATCGAATTTTGACGGAAAACTATGGCTAATTATAACGTCAATTACTTCCCCTGATTGCTCCCATTCTATTACTTCTAAAATTAGCGCACTAATT
>NZ_JADBTX010000102.1:0-43611 GCF_020245945.1 Microcystis sp. M015S2 | reverse complement strand
ATGAAACCCCATGACCAATTTGCCAAAAATTACCTTGAACAATTACTTTCTCCCCTGGGAATCGTCGAAATCAGCAAAGAAGTCAGCGATGAAACTCGACAGATAGATGTATTTTTTTCCCCCAATCCCGAACCCAACCCCGATTATCTGGGATTATTGGGCAGAATTGTCCTTAATACTGTCTTAATTGAACCCTATCGCAATCCTCCCAACCGGAGCGAGATTCGCAATTGTTTAGCAAAACTTTTGGCGATTTTAGCCGAACTGCAAAGACAAGCTAAACGGGAAAATCAGAGCTACAATGAAGATAATGCCCCTCGTTTATGGATTTTATCCCCTTCGGCTGGTATCACTGTTTTAGAAGGATTTGGGGCAAAAATAGACCCAGATTGGCCAGAAGGCGTCTATTTTCTTCCCTTGCTTTATCGCACGGCAATTATCGCTATTAATCAATTGCCTGTGACGACTGAGACTCTCTGGTTAAGATTATTAGGAAGGGGAAAAACTCAAGACCAAGCGGTGCGAGAATTGTTAGAATTACCTCAAGGTAATGCTTTCCGGGAAAATGTCCTGGAATTATTAATTAGTTGGCGGGTTAGTATGGAAATAAATAACATCCTAGAAACTGAAGATAGAGAGGTGTTTATGACTTTATCTCAAACCTATCAGGAATGGAAGGAAGCAACTAAACGGGAAGGACGACTGGAAGGACTAGAGCGAGGACTAGAGCGAGGACTAGAGCGAGGACTAGAGCGAGGACTAGAGCGAGGAAAACTAGAGGCTAAACTGGAATCTATTCCCCGTTTGCTTGCTTTGGGTTTAAGTGTGGAACAAATCGCTCAAGCTTTGGATTTAGACTTAGAACAAGTCCGACAAGTTATTCAAGAAACTCCATGAAACCCCATGACCAATTTGCCAAAAATTACCTTGAACAATTACTTTCTCCCCTGGGAACCGTCGAAATCAGCAAAGAAGTCAGGGACGAAACCCGACAGATCGACCTATTCTTTTCCCCCAATTCCGAACCAAACCGCAATTATCTGGGATTATTAGGCAGAATTGTCCTTAATACTGTCTTAATTGAACCCTATCGCAATCCTCCCAACCGTAGCGAGATTCGTAATTGTTTAGCAAAACTTTTGGCGATTTTAGCCGAACTGCAAAGACAAGCTAAACGAGAAAATCAGAGCTACAATGAAGACAATGCCCCTCGTTTGTGGATTTTATCCCCTTCCGCTAGTCTGACTCTTTTAGAGAGTCTTGGGGCAAAATTAGACCCAGATTGGCCAGAAGGAGTCTATTTTCTTCCCTCGCTTTATCGCACGGCAATTATCGCTATTAATCAATTGCCTGTGACTCCTGAGACTCTTTGGTTAAGATTATTAGGACGGGGAAAAACTCAAGACCAAGCGGTGCGAGAATTGTTAGAATTACCTCAAGGTAATGCTTTCCGGGAAATGGAAATAAATAACATCCTAGAAACTGAAGATAGAGAGGTGTTTATGACTTTATCTCAAACCTATCAGGAATGGAAGGAAGCAACTAAACAGGAGGGACGACAGGAAGGACGACAGGAAGGAAAACTGGAATCTATTCCCCGTTTGCTTGCTTTGGGTTTAAGTGTGGAACAAATCGCTCAAGCTTTGGATTTAGACTTAGAACAGGTCCGACAAGCGGCGCGAGAGTAAAGGTGGAGAGTTAAAACGCAAAAATGCCACAATGGATAAAATAGGCATTTTCTGACTAACTGATATCTTCTATGAGTAACCACCTAAGCGGAAGCGAGATTCGCCAGCGATTTTTAGACTTTTTTGCGGCCAGAAACCATAAAATTCTCCCTAGTGCCTCTCTAGTACCAGAAGACCCCACCGTTTTGCTGACTATTGCGGGAATGCTCCCTTTTAAGCCGATTTTCTTGGGGCAAAAGACCCCGGAATTTCCCCGCGCTACCACTTCCCAAAAATGTATTCGCACCAACGATATCGAAAATGTCGGCCGGACTGCTAGACACCATACTTTTTTTGAGATGTTGGGCAATTTTAGCTTTGGTGATTATTTTAAAGAACAAGCGATCGCCTGGGCCTGGGAATTGTCCACAGAAGTTTTTAACCTTCCCCCCGAAAGATTAGTCGTTAGTGTCTTTAGGGAGGATGAGGAAGCTTTCGCTATCTGGCGCGATAAAATCGGTATTCCTGCCCATCGTATCCAAAAAATGGGCGAAGCGGATAACTTTTGGGTATCGGGTCCCACGGGTCCCTGTGGTCCCTGTTCGGAAATTTACTACGATTTTCACCCAGAATTAGGGGATAAAACCATCGATTTAGAGGATGATAGCCGTTTTATCGAGTTTTATAACCTCGTCTTCATGCAGTATAACCGCGACGCGGATGGCAATCTGACACCCCTGGCCAATAAAAATATCGATACGGGGATGGGTTTGGAACGGATGGCGCAAATCCTGCAAAAAGTCGCCAATAACTACGAAACTGACCTAATTTTCCCGATTGTCGCCGAAGCGGCCCGGTTAGCAGCCATAGACTACCAGAAAGCGGACGAAAAAACGAAAGTTTCCCTAAAAGTCATCGGCGATCATGTGCGTTCGGTAGTACACATGATAGCGGATGGTATCTCAGCATCAAATACTGACAGAGGTTACGTCTTGCGTCGTCTGATTCGTAGAGTAGTACGGCACGGGCGTTTAATTGGTATTGAAGGTCAATTTATCACCAAAGTGGCGGAAGTTGCGATCGCTCTTTCCGAGTCCGTCTATGGCAATGTTCGGGAACGAGAAACGGTGATCAAGGCAGAATTAGAGCGAGAGGAAGCGAGATTTTTAGAAACCCTAGAAAGAGGCGAGAAACTGCTCGAATCGATTCTAGAAAAAGAAAAAAGCCAGATTTCGGGAGTCGATGCCTTTACCCTTTATGATACCTATGGCTTCCCCCTCGAACTCACTCAAGAAATCGCCGAGGAGCAGGGTTTAAGCGTCGATACGGTGGGTTTCGAGCAGGAAATGAAAAAACAGCAGCAAAGATCAAAAGCCGCCCACGAAACCATAGATTTGACGGTACAGGGTAGTTTAGATAAGCTGGCGGAACATATTCACCCGACGGAATTTCTCGGTTATACGGATTTGCAAGCAACCGCAACAGTAACGGCGGTTTTAGTCGCTGGTAAAACGGTGGAATCGGCCGCAGCAGGCACTGAGGTGCAGGTAGTTCTCGATCAAACCCCTTTTTACGCCGAATCGGGTGGACAAATCGGTGATAAGGGTTATTTAACCGGCGATAATCTGCTTATCCGCGTGGAGGATGTGCAGAAAGAATCGGGGATTTTTATCCATTTTGGTCGGGTGGAGCGGGGAATTGTCACCACCGGCGATACAATTAATGCTCAGATTGATCGCTCCTGTCGTCGTCGCGCTCAAGCTAATCATACCGCCACCCATCTGCTACAATCGGCCTTGAAAAAGCTTGTCGATGCTGGGATTTCCCAAGCAGGTTCCCTCGTCAGTTTTGAGCGCCTCCGTTTTGATTTTAACTGTCCTCGTCCCCTGACTAGCTCTGAATTGCAACAGGTGGAAGAACAGATTAACACTTGGATTGCCGAAGCGCATGACACCCAGATAGCGGTGATGGGATTGGAAGAAGCGAAGCAAAAGGGAGCTATTGCCATGTTTGGCGAGAAATACGGCTCAGAAGTGCGAGTTATTGATATTCCTAGCGTTTCTATGGAATTATGCGGGGGAACTCACGTTAAAAATACCGCCGAGATCGGTTTATTTAAAATCATCTCCGAGACGGGAATCGCTGCGGGAATTCGTCGCATCGAAGCGGTGGCCGGCCCTGCCGTGTTAGCCTATTTGAATGAACGGGATCAGGTGGTGCGGGATTTGTGCGATCGCTTTAAGGTCAAACCTCTGGAAATTCCCGATCGCATTACGGCCCTACAATCGGAGTTAAAGGGGACACAAAAGCAGTTAGAAGCGGTTAAACAGGAGTTGGCGCTAAATAAATCGGATGCTTTGCTATCTCAAGCTGAATCTATCGGCGAATTTAAGCTATTAGTCGCTTCTTTGGGCGATATTGATGCTAATGCTTTGATGGCCGCAGCCGAAAGACTACAGCAAAAATTAGGGGAAGGGGCGGTGATTTTGGCCTCGACTCCCGCAGCTGATAAAGTGAGTTTAGTGGCCGCTTTTAGTCCCCGGGTGATTAAAGATAAGGGTTTACAAGCGGGTAAATTTATCGGTGCGATCGCTAAAATCTGCGCCGGTGGTGGTGGTGGTCGTCCCAATTTAGCTCAAGCTGGGGGACGGGATGCTAGTAAGTTAAGCGAAGCTTTAGCTAAGGCCAAAAGTCAGTTAACTAGCAGTTTACAATAGTTTTAAGGGTGGGCATTTTGTCCACCTTTAAAAATTAGTTATCCTCTCGGTGTGATTGGTAAAAATAATATGGAACTACTGATCAAGAATTTGGGATCAATTAGAAATAATAATCAAGCTATAGATTTAACCAAGAAGTTTTATACTTTTATTGGCTACAACAATAGTGGCAAAACCCTAGTTTCTCAGCTTTTATGGACAATTTTTAATCATGACAATATCAGCAAGTTTTCTGAAAATACCGAAATTGATTCTTTACATATTGACGCTGAAGACCCAATTAAGAGAATTACGATTAATCAAGAATTTATCGATGAGATTCTCGCTAAATTTAGTCATTTTATTGAAAAAGAAGTTATTAGTACCTATAATATTGATAGAAATTTAGAAGCAACAATCACTAAATCGATAAAGTTAGTTTTTAAAGCGCGTATTGATGAACTAGAGGGCAAGGGATTTAGAATTAATTATTTAACCAATAAAAACCCTTTAGAATATATAGTTATTAGTAAAAAAGAGAAAAACTTATCTATACATATTGAAGATAAAACTATAGTTCATGGTATACTAGATGAAACTTCAGAAAAATTTTTTGAACCTAGTCAGATGACTAAAAGAAATAGGCTTTATGATCTAATCATTTATTCAATAATTAGATCATTGCTTTTATCTCAGAAAGAAGTTCCCTTTTTTATTCCTGCCAGTCGGAGCTTTTTTCCTGTTTTCTACCAGTACATTTATGAGATAGAGAGAAATAAAAGAAGTGAGTATAATCGTCGGTTGCAAGAATTAATAGAAAATATTGATGATGATGGTGATACTAATAAAAATATATTCAAACGTCTTCAAGAACAATTACCCAAAAGGTCTTATACAGAACCAATGAATAAAGTGATTGAGTCGCTTTATTCTCTCAATACCAAGAAAAAAATTAATTCAGTTTATAATTCTCTGATTGAAAAGATGATCGGATTAATGGGAGGAGAAATCACGATTTCTAGTCTAGAATCGATCGCACCTATTCAATTTTCTTTTAAATTCGATGAAAGCAAAGATTTACCCATGTATCTAGCTTCATCTTCAGTCAATCAGTTGACTATCTTGTATCTTTATCTCAAATATTGGGCAAAGGAAAAAAACAATTTTTTGATGATAGATGAACCAGAGGTTAATTTGCATCCCGAAAATCAAATTCGCTTAATGGATATTTTAGTTCAATTTGTCACCGAGCATGATAATCGGGTTTTGATCACCACCCATAGCCCGATTTTAACCGATATTCTCAACAATTATGTTTATCTTCATACCTTAAAAAGTTATGATGTTGATGTCACAAAAATCATTGAAGATAATCAATTAAAAAATTTAAATCCAGAAATTTCAATTGCTAAAGAAGACTTAGGGGTTTACTTTTTCACAGGTGATAAAATTATTGATTATGGAACCAGTCAATATGGTGTTTATTTTCGTAATTTTACAGAAGTTATCAACTCTGTGCAGAAATCTGGAGAAATTCTAACCAATCATATCTATTTAGCAGAGAATGAGTAAGTCTAACTCAAAAAAAGAAATATTTTCCCTTAGACAAGAGTTTCATCAAGCTTTAGAAAAATCGGGTTTTATTGAAGAAATCTGCCTTAGTCAGGATGCGTATATTGAAATTCTAGAAACAAATAAGAGCGATTTAAAGAAAGTAGTTATTAATCACTTACAGTTATCGTCTAAAAATGACAAAAATATATCTACAGAAGTAGATAAAATCTGGGTTATCAATTTAGAAAAAGAGTTACCCGGTATCTCTGCTTCCGGCAAAACCCCTGAAAAAGCTATATTAGTTTTACAGAGAAAAGTCAATGATGCTGGTAAATTTCTCAATTATCATCTGCAAATTTGTTTAGTTGAACTCAAAGCATCCCTACAGGCAAAAAAAGGCAAAGAAAGCACATTAAAGCAGCTTGCTGGTAAATTTCAAAGCGGGATGAATAGAATCTATATGCTTCTGACTCTCAATAATCATGCTAATCCCCAGAAAAACTATCAAAATGCACAAATATTTGTGCAATTCAGAGGAATTATTTTTTATAATCGCAACGAAATTAGTGAGATTGCCAAAGAAAATGAGCCAGACTATAATTTGAGTGAGAGTACCTTATATAAAATTCTCTCTCAACCTACAGAATCAGATTTATTAACCCTAGAAACCCTATTAGAAGAACGAGATAAAATCGTCGTTAGGTTTATCCAAAATCCCAATCAAACTCAAAATTATATCACCATAGGACTAAAAGAATTACTCTGAATAAATGCTGCTTCTCTGCAATCTTGACAAGCTTTTTAGCTGGCAGCCTTTCACTGTTTACTGTTTACTGGACGGCTACGCCGTGCCTTTGGCAACACTGAAAAAAAGCCCGCCACTCTCCTATACCTTTTAAACAGGATTTAGTATAATTTCGATGGGCAAAAATTGCTATTAACTACCCGGAGGGGGAATTACAGGAATTTCGATCCCGTCCGGCGCTAACGGGGGAGGTGTGGGGGTTGGTTCTGGCTGGTAAATAGGTTCAGGTGTACTAACTAAGGGAATATTTTCCACCACAGGAAGACGGGGAGTGATGGGTTGGGAAAACAGCGCTTGAATTGCCGCTTTTCTGGTTTCTGGAGGTTCCAAAGCTTGCTGCCAGAGACTTTCATAAAAGAAGAAAATCACCCCTAAACCCCGTTGACGAGCAGCCAATACCTTTTCTTCAATAAAGGGTAGGGCAATCGGTCGATTGCGTAAACCGGTTAAAACTCCCACACCGGTGGGGATAGTTTGCTGGGTTTCCTGAATTTCGGGACGCTCTATTTGCTTGAGAAAACTGGGCAGATCGGGACGATAAACCTGTACGATTAACTCATCGACTAATCCTTGCCGCACCCAACCGAGCCAATCCTGTAAATGACCATTATAGGCGAATTCGTAGGGATTAGGGGCGATCGAAAGCAGTATATTCGGTTTAATTGCCTGAATTGATTCTTTGAGATTAGCCAGAAAAGCGGTGATTTTATCGGCCCGCCATTTTGTCCATTCCGGATCCCGGGGGTTAGCCGGGGGCGTTTTTTCCGTTTCCTGTTGATAAAGAGCGATAGTATAGGGATCATAGCCGAATTCGTTGGGCAAACTCAGATGATCGTCGAATTGGATGCCGTTAATATCGTATTGTCCCACTACTTCCAAGACTAACTCCCGCAGAAAATTCTGCACCTCGGGACGGAAAGGATTCAACCACACCACCTCACCGGCTGCCCCCACCCAAGTGGTCCCCCCGTCGCGTTTTTGGGTTAACCAGTCCTGATGTTTTAAGGCTAATTCAGAGGTGGGAGGTGCCATAAATCCAAATTCAAACCAAGGAATGACCAATAATCCCCTTCCACGGGTTTGTTCCACCAATTCTGCCAAGATATCTTGTCCCTGCGCTCCCGTAGGCACAAAAGGCTGTATTCCTTCCCGTTGAGCGATCGCGCTAGGATAGAGAGCATAACCGGAATTCCAGACCACGGGATAGATAGCATTAAAATTAAGATTAACTAATTGCTCGATCGCCTGTTGTCGTTTATCCCTGTCCATCAGCATCGCAGTATCGTTGGTGGTAATCCAAACACCGCGAATATCGGTATCCCGACTTTGAGAGAAAGCAGCGGAAAAATAGCCTAAGAATACGACTATCAGAAAAGATGTTAAGAATAGTAGTATAGGGAGCTTTTTAAGAATTTGCCGCCAAACGCTAGTCGGAATTAGAAAAGTCATTTCTTTAGGGTGAGAATTAACGGTTTTAACTGGTTATAATAACAGCTTTGCTCAACTCTTTCAGGCTAGATTGACACAAAATATATATTTACCTATTTCTTCCTTCGCCACAATTGACCCTGAGGATAGAAATCATCAAGACGAATATCGAATTGATCTAGGGCCAGTAATAACCGATTGGAAGGACGAAAAAGAAATAAGTTGGTCTGGGGAATTTCTAGAACTTCTTTTAACTTATCGGTATCAGGGTTAGTGGTAGTCAGGAAGTATTGTACATCAGAATTAAGACGATAATTAAGGGAAAGCAAATCACCTAAGTTAGTCCAGTCATTACCTTCGTCGCTGATAATAATGGCATTGGGTACAGCATTGATTTTTCTGGCAACTTCGCCATTCCAATAACTAGGAACTTTTGCCCAACTGGTTTCGGAAAGAGCATTATTAAAGTTCGATATTATACTAGCAGTTAATAAAAAAGTCAAGATAATTTTACCTAAAATTTTACCTTGATTAAGCAATTGTGACAAGAAAAAAGCCACAGTTATATAGATAGTGGGAAAAGTTGCAATTAGATAACGGGTGACAGTTGATCTAGTGGTGATAAAAATTAGATCGGGAATGACTAAAGCTAGGAAAGGTACTAGGGTTGAGGTAATCAGAAAAGTAAAAGCTATGGGGTTATTGTAGCGATAAAGTCGCTTAAAAGCATAGATAATTAAGATTAAAAAAATTAGTCTATATATATAGGTGAAGATGTTATTAAAACCAAAATCGCTATCGCTAAATGGAGAAGTAAAAGTTAAGAGCCATAATTTACCGAACAATCCCCAATCGAGATAGTTAACGGCAGCCCAACTGGTGGAGTTAAAGGCCCTTTGAGAGTTAGTTAAAAAAACCTGTAACCAGGGTATATATAAAATCATCATCGTTAACCCAGATAACAGGAAAAATATCAAGTTATTTTTTCGCTCTGGTTTCATAACAAGATACCAAATTATCAAGGTTGCTTGAGCAAATAAGTTGAGAATAAAAAAGAGATGGGTGTAGAGTCCGAGAGTATTAGATAAGGTGTATAAAGACCAATTAACAAGAGTTCTTTTTTTGAGACATTTTAACAGCATTAATTGACTGATTATCGTTAACAAAACTAAAAGACTATACTGACGAGACATTTGAGCAAATATTATATCAACTGGGGACAGTGCCAATAAAATTACTGCTAAAATTGCCGTTAACTTTGCTGCAAATAATTCTAGGGATAGATAGTAAATAAATGGCAGGGAGAGAAGACTAAAAACAATCGCTAAACTGCGGGAAGAAACGGGAGAAAAACCGAATATTTTTTCCCAATAGCGAGAGATAATAAAGTATAAAGGTGGGTGTTGAGGGTCTTCTTTAGCGAGAGATTGAATCGTATCAAAAACATTACTTTCGGGTTTCAGTTGTTGAAATTTTCCTAATTCTGTGGTAGATAAAAGACGGTTTTGAAAGATAGTATCAGCGATTTCCTTTGCTTGATAACCAGTGGTTCTAATGGTGGTGTAGGATTCATCATGCCAATAGATTTTTTTATCGATATTTGCGAAACGAAAAACCACACCGAGAGTTAGGATAATTGCCAAAAGTATTAAGAGCCAACTGGTTTTTTTATAATTAATATTTGCTTTCATTTTAATAATTAGAGCGACTTTGTTTAAGATTAAGAAACTTGGTAAATTCTGGTTGAAAAAGTAGCTTAATTGTGCCAGTGGGACCGTTACGGTGTTTAGTAATAATTACTTCAGCCACACCTCGATCGGGACTATCGGGGTTATAATATTCATCTCGGTATAACATCATAATTAAATCCGCATCCTGTTCGATACTATTATGGACGATGATATTATTGGCAATAAAATTATGCAGTTTATCTACTGTTAAATCATACACTTCTGTCTCTCCATCCGCTTGAATTGCCATAACTTCATCCCAATTAAAAGTTAGGTCTGAATTACTCAGAGAGCGAGGTAAAGCGATATAATTACCAATATTTAGTTCATCTAATCTTTGCCAACCGTGGACAGTCAAAAATTTATGATTGGCTGTAGTTCTAATCGTGCGACCTAAACGAGTTGTTAATCGAAAAACTGGCTTAAATCCTGTGGAAAATACCTTAGTTACCAGTGCTTTTTCTAATTTCATTGTTTCCTCATTAAGAGCAAAAACCGTAAAATTAGAGCAATTCACTAACTGACAAATTGGCACTTTAGCACGAGGAGCGGCTAACTCAACTAAACTATCACCCGCTAAACATCCCGACTCGCGTAAATCGGACATCATCGGTCTTTTATTATTGCGAGATTCCACAGCGCGACTTAACTGAGAAAGAGCAATTACTGGAGCATGAATTTCTCTCGCTAAACCCTTAAGACTGCGGGTAATTTTAGAAATTTCCTGAACACGATTATCACCTCCCCCTTCCATTAATTGCAGATAATCGATTAAAACTAATCCCATTTGCCCCTTTTTTTCTGCCTGTAAACGCCGCACTTGGGAACGCATTTGAATTACACTTAAATTGGCACTATCATCGATATATATAGGCAAATTTAATAACTTTTCTAGTCCCCCAAGAACCTTCTCTAAATCATTTTGTCCCAAACGGCCCGAGCGAATCCGATTACTTTCGATTTTAGCCTCATTCGATAACAAACGTTGGGCTAATTGTTCCTTGGACATCTCCAAACTAAAGACAGCCACAGGTAAATTCTGTTGAGCGATATTATAGGCAATATTAAGAGCAAAAGAAGTTTTTCCCATGGAAGGCCTACCCGCGATAATAACTAAATCCGAGGGTTGTAAACCACTGGTCATCGCATCGAGATCATAAAATTGAGTTTCGATACCGGGTAGAGTGGTCGTCTCCTGCATTTTCTCAATTTCGTTAAAAGTTTCAATTAAAGTATCCCCCAGAAAAATTAAACCCTCCTGGGGTCGTTTTTGGGTGAGACGAAAAATCTTTTGTTCCGATTCATCGAAAACATTTTCTAATTCTAGCGTCGTATCCCTGGCTAACTCGATAATTTCTCCCCCGGTGGAAATTAACTGACGACGCATATATTTATCCATCACTAATTCCCCATAGCGATCGATGTTAGCAGCCGAGACAGTGCGCTCAATTAATTGTAACAATCGCGGCATTCCCCCGATTTCTTCCAGCAGATGATTATCCTGTAACCAACTGCTAACCGTCATTAAATCCGTCGGTTTTCCCTTCCCTTGTAAAGCGAGCGCCGCACGATAAATATCTTGATGGGTTTTCACATAGAAAGCTTCTGGAATTAAAAAATCACTGATTCTACCTAACGCTTTTGGATCTAGTAAAATACCACCTAAGATAGATTCTTCCGCTTCAATATTTTGGGGGGGGAGGGATTGATCGCTAATCATTGTTAATGCTGACCGTGCTTTATCATTAATTATAGTCATTCACCCTAATTAAATACAAATGTTCAGGTTAATGATAGGATTCAGGAGTCAGGAGTCAGGAGATTGTTTTTATTTATTCTCCCCACATCCCCACACCCCACACCCCACACCCCACACCCCACACCCCTTTTAAACAGGATTTAGTATGACTTTAATTGACTCCTCTCCTCTCCTCCCGGCCGTCTATTTTATTGGTGCGGGCCCCGGAGATCCGGAATTATTGACGGTAAAAGCCTATAAAATTCTCCAAAAAGCCGATGTCATCCTCTTTGCTGATTCCCTCGTCCCCAAACAGATTCTTGAGGACACTCCTAAAGATGCCGAGTTAATTCCCACCAGTAGCATCACCCTAGAAGAAATTATCCCTTTAATGATCGATCGCGTGCGTCGGGGTTTAGCGGTGGTGCGACTGCAATCGGGGGATTTAAGTCTCTATAGTGCCATCCAAGAGCAAATTGAGCTTTTGACAGCAGCAGATATCCCCTTTCAGCTAATCCCCGGAATTAGTGCCTTTCAAGGATTAGCGGCCAAATTGGCCCTAGAATTAACGATTCCGGAATTAGTCCAGACAATTATTCTAACCCGGGTGGAAGGAAAAGCATCTCCTATGCCAGAAAGTGAAGAATTAGCCTCTTTAGCCGCCCATAAAGCCAGTTTATGCCTATATTTAGCCGCCCGTCACGTTGACAAGGCCCAGGAAAAACTCCTAAAACACTACCCACCAGAGCAACAGGTGGCCGTTTGTTTCCGTCTCGGTTGGCCCGACGAAAAAATCTGGGTTGTCCCCCTGTCAGAGATGTCCCGATTAACCCATCGGGAAAATTTAACCAGAACTACCCTTTATCTAATTAGTCCCGCTTTAAACCAGATTACAGGAACTCGATCGCAACTTTATCACCCGCAACACTCCCATCTTTTCCGTCCTCATTCTTAGGTATTTTCTGGGAAGTCTATCGAAAGAAACACTAGGTTTCTACCTAAAGATAGATTTAAAGAGCGGCGATTTTGTTTAAAATCGCAGTAGGAGGTAGGACAATTTTAAAAGCTTTTAAAATTAGTCTAACAATCCATGCACAGCAGCCCTACTTGTTCGGGGATTACCCTTCGTCACCTTGTGGCTAGTCGTGCCTGCTGGTATTGTCCTCACTGTCGTCAGGAGGTTCCTAACTTCCTTGATTGCTCCATTCCTCGCAGGGTAGAGCGAGTTAGAGCGGAAAAAACAGTCTAGATTTTCAAGTTGGTAGATGGCAATAAGATCTGTGGGATGGGTTAATTTTTAACCCATCCCACTTTACCTATCTATACATCCCGAGGATTGAGATGGCTCATTTCCCAAGTCACATAGGTACCGATCGGACTCCAAATCAGGTAGGGTAAGAGTAGGATGCCCGCCCAAGAAGAAACAGGGAAAACCAAGAGCGCCAGAAGACAACCCAAGAAAAAACCCGTACCTCCGATAATCGTTCCCGCTTTGAGACTGCGTAGTTTACAGGTGACGGGAGTATAGGCAGTAATAGTCAATTCCACCAACAGATAAAAAGCCATCAAAAACCAGCGATTAGCCGGTTGAGCTTCCCAGACTAAATAAGCAGAAATTGCCCCACAAATATAGATAATTGTCCAGATAAGAGGGATTAATCTTTCAAAGGTTAACCAATCGGGACGACGCAATCGCGCAAACCAACGTACATCGCGAGAATTGAGTAATCCCCCAGCTAACGCTACCAAAAACCCCACGACACCGATAAGCAACCAAGAGGGAATCATCATTTTTAGCTATCCTCCGCTAATTTTGGCTTTGTAACCCGATTCAACGAGAATTTGTAGGATCTTTTGGCGATGATCTCCTTGGATCTCAATGGTATTTTCTTTCACTGTACCACCCGTTCCGCAAGCGGTTTTTAACTGTTTTAATAATTTCGTCAGAGTTTCGGTTTGGCATTGAAAACCTGTAACTATGGTAACGGTTTTTCCCCCCCGACCAGAGCGGGAGGTTTGTACTCGCAAATTCTGCTGATTCGGGGGTAATTCAGGAATGGAACGCTCAAAAGCTTGAGAATTACTTTGATCTCCAAATTCCTGATAGGCAATCCGGTTTTTTTGCTTGGATTTACTCATATAGCAATTATCATAGTGGGTTTGGGGGTTGGGGGTTTTTCAGTGAGCAGTAAACAGTAAACAGTAATCAGTAATCAGTGAACTGAAAACTGGCATCTGATAACTGATTCAAAGCTGACTGCTGATAGCTCTTAATTGGTTGGACTGGCAGCGCATTTGATTAAGTTCAGCTGCCGACATTCGATCGAGATGACCTAAAATCATATTAACTCGACCTTGTGACTTTAATTTTTCTCGATGTCGTGCCAAAAAATCCCAGTAAAGAAAATTAAAAGGACAGGCTAAATCCCCGACTCGTTCATTTTTTTTATACAGACAACCCCGACAATAATCACTCATTTTATCAATATAGTTGGCCGAGGAGGCGTAGGGTTTGGAGGCGAGAATTCCCCCATCGGCAAATTGTCCCATTCCCAGTACATTAGTCTGCATTACCCAATCGTAGGCATCGATAAAAACACTATGAAACCAGTTTTCAATCTCTTGGGGAGAGCAACCAAAAATTAAGGCAAAATTGCTCAAAATCATTAATCTTTGAATATGATGGGCATAACCGGTATTTTCCACCTGTGATAATACTTGTTTGAGGCAATTCATCTCGGTTTGGTTACTATCCCAAAAGAAAGCTGGTAAGGGTTGTTGATGCTCAAACCAATTGAGATTAGCGTAATCTTCTCCCAGATAATGATAAATTCCCTGCATATATTCCCGCCATCCCAACACCTGACGGATAAATCCTTCGATGCTATTTAGGGCTAAATTATCTTTTTTATAGGCTATTTCTGCCGATTGAATCACTTCCAACGGCGTTAGTAATCCTAGATTTAGATAGGGGGATAATAGGGAATGCCAGAGGGTTTCTTTTCCCGTTATCATCGCATCTTGGTATGGTCCAAAGTTGGGCAGACAATTAGTAATAAAATGCTCCAAGACTTGTAAAGCTTGTCTGCGGGTTACTGCCCAGCGAAAAGGTTTGATTTTTCCATATTTAGGAATATCTAAAGCTTCCACATCAGCGATAACCTGAAGGGTAATTTCATCGGGTTCAAACCAAAGAGGAGCAGTAGTTTTTAATCCATCTTTGGGAGGTTTACGGTTTTGTTTATCAAAGTTCCATTGTCCTCCTATGGGTTGATTATCCTCCATTAAAATCTGCCATTTTTTACGACTTTCTCGATAGAAATCCTCTAGTAATAGTCTTTTACGAGATTTAGCCCAATTATTAAAATCTGTCCTAGTCCAGAGAAAGTGATTATTATCAATTAGGGTTATAACACAGTCTAAATTGAGATTTTTAATTAATCTAAGAAAAGGTAAATCATTAGGCATCATAATCTGTAATTCTTTAATACCTAATCGTTTAATCCAAGCAGATAAAATCGGCTCAAAATCTTCAGCAACTTCGTAGGTGACAGACCATCCTAAAGTTTTTAATTCTTCGGCAAAATGACGCATCGCCGACCAGATTAAAACTAATTTTTGCTGATGATAGGGTCTTTGTCGAATATGATTGTGGGATTCAATTAAAATAACCGGCGTTTCCTGTGAATAGGCTTGACGATTAGCTAAGGCCGCTTGTCCTGTCCATAATTGATCCCCTAAAATCCAAATACCAATGGTCATAATTATCTCATGGCCTCTACTATTCCGCCGTATTTTTTAGCCATAATATCCGCCATTTCCCGAGCAGAAAATTTACTGGCTTTGTCGATGCTGGGGGTAAATGTCCCCGTAGGGGTTAAATAATGGGTAAATACCCCGACTTTTTTGCTAATAATCCACATATTTCTTGAAGTCAAAAATCAAAAAGGGGATGGTAATTATGAATTATGAATTAGGAATTGGGGAAGTAGGGAGTGGGGTGTGGTGAGATTTTGTTCAGTGATCAGTAAACAGTAATCAGTGAACTTAAAACTCAAATCTGATAACTGATAACTGATAACTGATAACTGATAACTGATTAGGTTTTTGTCCTAAGACTTTGGGCGCTTAGATAAAGTTGCGTCCATTCTTTGACCACTTGCGTGCGTTTACAGTTTAATTCCCCGGCGATTTCCTCAAGGGTTTTACCCGCTTTTAAGCCATCGATAACGCTTTTACCCCTGGGAGAAAGGCCAGCATAGAAACTTTGCCATTGACTGAGAGTTAAGCCAAAATTATGCTCTTTCGGGCTGATTTCTAACCATTCAGCGATTAATTCTGTCCCTTCCTTGAGGGCAAAAACCTTAATCGCATGATAGCCAACTTTTTCCCGGATACGATAAATCCGTTGAATGGGAATATTCATCGCTTTGGCGATCTCATCTTGGCTTTCGCCCCCTAGATAGAGGTTAAACCAAGTCACCGCCTCCGGACCAACATTTTCCTCTAAATACTTGGCAAAACTCTCTTGAACTTTTGCCCGGAGAATTTGCGCTTCTTGGCAAGTGCGTTGATCTTCGTAGGTAGCGATCGCATTTTGATCCAGTAAACTTAAGCTAGTTTCCCCCTCATCGTCACTAATTTCATCGGAGAGAATCCGGATCATTTCTTGCCGCGGCACATTAGTGATACCGCTTCTCGATTGACGACGGAGATAATTAACAAAACGATAGGCTAACAGGGGTTGATTGCGGATCGGACGCAGGGCGTATTCCTCCAGGGTGGCTAACAGCAGCTGATTGCGAGTAGCTTGATCGTTGGTACAACGAGAGATCCATGCTAACTGGGATTGCAGATAGCGATCGCTATTTAACATCTCTTGAATAATTTCTTGCAAGACATCAGCCACCGATTGCCGACGATCGCGACTTAAGGAAACCCAAGTGCGAATTTTTTGCCGGAGAGTGACACAAGCACCGAGACGATCAATCAGGTTACGATAGGCGCGGGTGGGATTAACTTTGAGATAGCGTTGCCGCAAAATTTGCCAAAGATAAACTAATCCCCGTTTAGCGATTTCTAAATCTCTCTCATCTAAATTTTCCCAACGTTGGCTATCTTCACCGAGTAACCAATTGATAATGGTATCCCGTTCGCGATCGGTTAAGGAATCCTCTGTTTGCCGGAGGCGATCTTGCCATTGTTGCCTTAACTCGTCGATTATTGTCGTCATCGAAAAATTGAGTTCCAAACCCCGTCTTTTTAGGACGGCTTTAGTTTCAATACTAGCGCATTTACACGATATATGCTAAAACCTGAGCCATGGAGAAAGCCTATCGCAACGATTTTACCCAACCCCCGACTAGAACCAACTAATCAATTAAGTCTTTTGCCAGATAAGGATTTAGGGCGATCTCGAAGAGTTCCGCTTTGCGGTGCGCATCGCTTCCTAGGGTGTCTTCCCTGAAAACATGACAATTTCAAGGTTAACCAATATTTGGGAACGCACCACCCCTACCATTCATAGATTTGATTGTGGACTGCCTGTTTTAATTTATAATTCGGGAACATTTTCCTGTTCATAATTTTCTATTAATATTCCCAAAATTTCCATTAAAGAAGCAAGAGGATGATTTTCATTTTCTCCTATTTCATCTATCAAATTATCTAACATAATTACTAATTGTTCATATTCTGATTCGCTGCGAGGAATAAAGAGTATTTGGTTTAAGTTTGTCCAGGCTTGCTGTGTTTTCTCTAGATCTATCGTCGGCATTTTTTTACTCCTTCCATTTATTTTTGTCCTATTCAGCATGAGCCTGTAGGGTGCGTTCCCTCAAACCATTGTGGCTTTAACATTAATTTGTATTTGGGAACGCACCACCCCCAACGCTTACTCCCTATTGGGTTTCACTATCATTCAACCCAACCCACAATTGCAGGGTGATTATTCTTTTAATTGTCAGCATCAGGATTTTCAGGCTTGGGGGACTTTCAGGATGGTTTAGTTGAGCGCTGTGATTGATTTGCTGCTCAAAACCTAGGGCTATAGGTGAGAATTTTATTAATAAATCCCGAAAATATTCCCGTTAATTAGCTTTAACTTTCTGCCCGACTGTATCGGCAGTGGTAGTGGAAACCATGGCCGCCATGACTTGTTCCGGGGAAACCGTAAAAGGCAGACGATGAATGTCCGAATTAGGCTGACAGGCAATTGCGGCCGCGTGGCGCAATTGGGCAAGGGAAACATCTTTTAATCCTAAATCCTCTAGAGATTTCGGTAAACCAATTTGTTCATAAAACTGGATTAGTTGCCCCCGGGCCGATACTGCCAATTGATTGCCCAAAACTATTTCCTCTAGACGCAATTGGGCGAGGATGCCGTAGGCGACTTTTTCCCCGTGCAGGGCATGATGGCAAGCGGGAATATGGGTTAAACCATTATGAATTGCATGGGCGGCCACGGTACGACAATTAGCACCCCCTAAACCACCAATTACTCCGGCTAATAAAACGGTGGCATCTACCACCTGTTTCCAGTCCTCCCCGCCGATATTTTCCAGGGCTGCCGGGGATTTTTGGAAAAGAATATCGCGTAAAACCCGGGCCTGTTGGACAGCGGCAATGATCAGGGTTTCTGTGCAATGACCGCTACTGACGGAAGCTTCGTACCATTTAGCGATCGCATCGCCAATACCGGCGATTAAGGTTCTTTTCGGGGCAGTTTGGATAATACCGTAATCGAGAATTAATAAATCCGGGCAACGGGCTAGGGACAGATCGTAAAGAAACGCCCCCGCGTCAGAATAGACGTTAGATAGGGCTGTCCAAGCGGCACAGGTGGCGGCGGAGGTGGGAATCGTAGCGATCGGCAAATGGCACTGATGGGCGAGTAATTTGGCCGTATCGAGGGCCTTGCCGCCACCCACACCGATGATAAAATCTGCCTCATGACTCTTGACAGATGCCTTTAAATATGCTAGGGAATTTTCCGAACAATCGGGGGCGTAACTGTGATAGCTGGGGGTGAGATTTTTCAGGGGAGATGACAAAAAAGCTAAATTGCGATCGCCGCCCACCACGAGGGGACGTTTACCCAAATCCGCTAATTTGTCGGTGGATTCTTCTAGGGCATTGTCACCCCGAATCACTTGTGCGGGGGCGATTAACAGGGGCAAAACAGCGACAGCATTGGACATTTTTTGACAACCTCTCAGGATTATTGGCTAAGTTTAGCGAAGCTTTCGGGAAAAAGCTGTAGTTCAGGGGTATTATCTCCCGGGCCGGAGAAGGATTTTTTAATCTGTCCCAAGTACAAAGGAGCAGATAAACCGGGCTGAGGATGAACGAGAGTGCGAGCGCTAATGATAAATTGATTATTACCGCCAGCACCGGCGCGACCAGAGGAAAACAAGTCACTAGCGGCTTGTTTTAGGGTTGCTTCCACTTGCTCGGGAGTAACAGTATTGGGCAGGGAGATAACAGCTTGATTAGCTCCGTTATCATAGACAAGGGAGAATCTCACCGCCCCCGGAATTTCGGTACGAGTAAATAATCCTAACCCAAGACCGAAAATTCCGACCGTCAACACAGCCATAAAGCTAGTGACACCGACGAGACGAAAGCGGATTCCCCAACCGACGAGAAAAGCGATAATCGTGAGTATCAAAAAAACCAGCGTGGCAATACCAGACCATTGGATGTATTTGGCAAAGTTCAGGGGAATGTCCATATTTTCTATAATACTGATTCTATGAAAACGGTTAGCATAAACCATTGTACCTATCCTGTTGTCGAAACTTTCCATTCTGTCCAGGGCGAGGGCTTTTGGACGGGAAGCAATGCTTTTTTCCTCCGTTTGGGAGGTTGTGATGTCTATTGCCCTTGGTGCGATCAAAAAGAGTCCTGGAATGCCCACCGTTATCCACAACAATCGGTGCGGGAATTGGTTGAGATGGCAAAAGACGCTAACCCCGCTATGGTGGTGATTACCGGGGGTGAACCCTTAATGCACAATCTTGATCCTTTAACCAGGGAATTAAAAAATCAGGGTTTACGGGTACATTTAGAAACTTCTGGCGCTCATCCTTTTACTGGGGTTTTCGATTGGGTGACTTTTTCTCCTAAAACTTATAAAATGCCCGATCCTAGTATTTATGCACAGGTGAATGAGTTAAAAATTGTCGTGGCTAATCCAGAGGATTTAGACTGGGCAGCTATGCAGGAAAGTCAGTTATCAGAAGGGGTGATTAAATATCTGCAACCCGAATGGAATACAGTGGAAAGCAAAGAGTTAGTCTTTAATTATGTTCTCCGGCATCCCCAATGGCGTCTCAGTCTCCAAACCCATAAGTTTTTAGGAGTCCGCTAGTCAGTTATCAGTGATCAGTTATCAGTGATCAGTTATCAGTTATCAGGAGTCAGCAGTCAGCAGTCAGTTATCAGCTTTTTTCTCCCTGCTCCCATCTCCCCATCTCCCCATCTCCCCCCGCAACGCGCACGAAGTGGTCTCCCCACTTCCCCACTTCCCCATCTCCCCAATTCATAATTCATAATTCCCAACCCCTAATTGACTAACAAGAGGTTAAATACTATGTCTAACAATAATTCTGAACGAGTAGTGCGTCGTGGTCGAGTTTTTCCGGAGATGCAATCTACAGAGGAAGAAAAGGCCAAACATCGCGCCCGACAATTAGAATTTTATCATCGTTGTTGGCCGATTTTTCAGAGTTTACAGCCCCGGTTAATGAAACATTACTATGGTTGGTACATTGCGATCGAACCCGATAGTGGCGATTATTTTATCGATCCCGATCAAGAAGTGGCCAGTAAAAAAGCAAGGGCAAAATATCCCGACAAAATTCATCACATCTTTGGCATTAATGAAACTGGAGTTAGTGGCAGAATATGATTGAAGGGAGATTTGGAACCAAAGGACAAATTTATTTTGATATCGATTTAGTTGGCGATGATGGATTGATTCTACCCACAGAAGTCATGCTGGATACGGGTTTTACCGAGTTTTTAGCCATAAATAGTCAAGATGCTGACAGTCTTGATTGGCGTTTTTTGCGACAAAATAAATTGATAACCGCTCAAGGAGAAGCATTTTTTGATATATATTTAGGCAGAGTAAGAATTGATGGTCAGGAATACGAAATTCCCGTCTTTGCAGGGGAGGCAATTCAGGAGATTTTGTTAGGTTCGCGGTGGCTAAAACAATTTATCTTAGTAGCTAATTATCAACAAACACAGGTGACATTAGGATAATGACAAAAAAGGCGATTATTTTACTTTCTGGGGGATTAGATTCAGCGACAACAGCAGCGATCGCTTCAGCTGCTGGCTATCAATTAATTGCCCTTTCCTTTCGTTATGGACAAAGACACGAGCGGGAATTAGCAGCGGCGAAAAAAATTGCTAATTTCCTCAATATTAAAGAACATCATCTGCTCGAAGTCAATCTATCTTTATGGGGAGGTTCCGCTTTAACGGATCAATCTATTGCTATTCCCCAAGAGGGAATTAACCCAGATATTATCCCGATTACCTATGTGCCGGGGAGAAATACGGTTTTTATTTCGATCGCTCTTTCTTTAGCGGAAGCAAGGGAAGCGGAGGCGATATATTTAGGAATTAATGCGGTGGATTATTCCGGTTATCCCGATTGTCGTCCCGAGTATTTAGAGGCCTTTCAAACTTTAGCTAATTTATCATCGAAAGCCGGTTTAGAAGGGAAAGCACCCCAATTAATTGCCCCTTTGGTGATGGATAGTAAGGTAGATATCGTCCGTCGTGCCGTTAGTTTAGGGGTTCCCATTGCTGATACTTGGTCTTGTTATCAAGGAGAAGTTGAACCCTGCGGTTTATGCGATTCCTGTCGCATCAGAGATCAGGCTTTAATTGAGGCAGGTTATCCCGAATTGGCTACTTCCTTCTTAAAACAGTCAGGAAAAGGGGGAGCATAGTGAAAAATGGAGATAATCTAGGCGATTAAATGTTCAATGAGGATTTTACTGCCGATTAATATTAAAACTAAACCGCCGAGAATTTCCACCTTTTGACTAAATAAATTACCGAATTTATGCCCGATAAAAACAGCTATAAAACATAAAGCAAAGGTAATAGAACCGATGACAGTGCAAGCTAAAAGTAAGGGAGTTTTAATCATCGATAGACCCAAACCAACTACTAAAGCATCGATGCTAGTAGCGATCGCTAATCCGATTAAAGTATAGGAATCTAGAGGATTAAATTTTTTTTCCTCGTCATCATTTTGAACAGCTTCGTAGATCATTTTACTGCCGATCGCTCCTAAAATAATAAAAGCGATCCAGTGGTCAAAAGAAGCAAGAAAATCGCGACAAGTTAGACCAATACCCCAACCGATAATCGGCATAATCGCTTGAAATCCGCCAAAAAACAAAGCAATTTTCAAAGCCTTATTAACATGAATATGGCGAATCATCAGGCCACTGGTCAGAGAAACGGCCACGGCATCGGCGGCTAATCCCACGGCAACAAAGGAAGTGGTTAAAAGTTCGAGTGAAGTAAACATCTATAGTTGTTTATCCTTTAATTTACCCTTATCTTAACTAATTTTTACTCAGAAAACTTTCATATTTCTCTCATGATCCTCTCATTTATCTATCATTTCTCTAACCTAAGTAGGTAGGCGTTAAAAGTTGTCAGATGCCCCCCTTATCAAGGGGGGATTAAAGGGGGGACTAAGGGGGGATCGGCACCCCCCTTATCAAGGGGGGATCAAGGGGGGATTAAAGGCAAAATCCATTTTTA
Source organism: Microcystis sp. M015S2 (assembly GCF_020245945.1). Classification (NCBI taxonomy): domain Bacteria; kingdom Bacillati; phylum Cyanobacteriota; class Cyanophyceae; order Chroococcales; family Microcystaceae; genus Microcystis; species Microcystis sp. M015S2. The sequence goes on along the minus strand of NZ_JADBTX010000102.1, from coordinate 21,196 downwards.
ATTTAATTATAACCAGCTACTTAATTAGTGAGAGGATCGAATTGAAAACGTTTAAAACCACATTACTGGTTTCTAACCGATCGCCTGCACCTGATGGATCGCTTCTGGGGTAAAACCGATAATATACTCAGCTTCTAGGACTTTTTCAGCCGCTACTGCGATTTTATCGGGAAATTCAGCCGTAGGAGTCCGAGTAACCAATGCTACTGTTTCATAAATTCCCCCGAATTTTTTCCAGGACAAAGTTGAGGAAGATACCTTTTCCCATCATCGATCATCCCGTCTGCTTTTAAGGTGGCGAACGCTACCATATAGGAAAAGTGCCAAGTAAAAAATTATGATAATTTCGAGAATTACCGGAGAATGAGGTGGGAGAGAACGGTGATAAAATTAGCTAATTGACTCCCCTAACTTAAGCACTCAATAACCGCTCACTGAAAATATGGCTGATTTTTTTAACACCTATGGTTTTTTAATTGTTTCAATGATATTTGGAGCCATATTAGGCATTTCAATTTATCTGCCCTTAATGGCCGGTCAATTATCCTTAGCAACCCCCGGTTTTTACGCTTTAGGTGGTTATGTTGCCGCCATTCTTTCCACGAAAGTTTTTACTAATACTGGTAGCAATTATCCCCTTAATTTGGTCTTTTTAGAAATGTTAATTGCTGGCATTATTGCAGGAATATTAGCCATAGTTTTAGGTATTCCTGTTCTCCGTTTGCGAGGGATTTATTTAGCCATTGCCACGATCGCCTGGGTAGAAATTTTGAGAATTATTGCCCTTAATCTCGAGATAACCGGCGGTGCGGTCGGTATTTTCGCCATTCCCCAACCTTTCACCACTCAATTAGCTTACCTTTGGCTGGCTTTGCCCCTCTTATTGCTAACTATGCTGTTTCTCTACCGGTTAGAAAACATCAAAATTGGTCGGGCATTTAATGCCATTCGTGCCGATGAATTGGCGGCCGCGGCCATGGGAATTAATCCCACCTATCACAAAGTTTTATCCTTCACTTTCGGGGCAGTTTTAGCGGCAGTGGTGGGAGCGGTAAGCGCCCATTTTCTCAATACATGGAATTCCCGTCAAGGAACCTTTGATTCTAGTATTATTTTCTTGGCTTTTGTTTTAATTGGTGGTTCAAGAACTTTTGTCGGGCCGGTGGTGGGAGGCATTGTTTTAACTGCTTTGCCCGAAGTTTTACGCGCCCTCGGTGGTGTGAATGGTTTACCAATTTGGTTGGGTAATTTCTTGCGCGATGGTCGTTTGATTATTTTTGGAATTTTAATTGTTTTGGGAACTATTTTTTATCCCCAAGGCTTAATTACACCTGAATTAATCAAAAAAATAATGCCTTTTAAAAGACGTTCCTCTCTTAGTCAAGTTGATTCCTAGTCATGGATCAATGTTGTCGATTGGATTCCTTTTTAATTAATGATATAATAGGATAGTTTATCCCCCTTTATATTCTCAGTCATCTCCGAGAATGACCCGCCAAATTCACGACCAATTTGCCAAGGAATATTTAGAGGAACTGTTAGCGCCTCTAGGAACCATAAAAAAGAGTAAGAAAGTGAAAAGTGAGGTTCAAGAAATAGATGTCTGGTTTGAACCGGCCAGTTCACCATCAAGGAACGAACTCCCTTTAGGTTTACTCGGAAAAATGGCGGCGACTTCCTGTTTGTTTGAACCTTTCCGTAACCCGCCCTCAGAAATAGAGATTCGCAGTTGTATATCAAAGTTATATACTGTTCATAATGACCTGTTAAGAAAGGCGAAACGGGCAAACAAAACTCTGACGGTCGCAGAATTGCCAGTTTTATGGATTCTCACCCCCACCTTTTCAGCTAGAATGATTCAAGGATTCAGGGCTGACAGCGATGAGAGGAATTGGTTAAAAGGGGTTTACTTTTTAGCTGACTTCCTCAAAGTGGCAATCGTTGCCATCCACCAGTTACCAGTGAGTGAAGACACTTTATGGTTGAGGGTTTTAGGAAAAGGAGAAACACAAAAAAGAGCCGTAGAAGAGTTAGTTCAATTGCCAGAAGATAACTCTTTTAAAGAAAATTTGTTAGAAATTCTAGCCAACTGGCGTAAGAATTTGGAATTGAGAGATAATTTAAGTAGCGAGGAACAGGAGGACATCATGAACCTATCACCAGCCTATCTAAAACAGCGAGAAGATTGGAAAATAGAAGGAAAACAGGAAGGCACTTTAGAGGGACAACTCTCGCTGATAGCTAGTCTTCTGGAAGGGCGGTTTGGAACCCTAGATTCGGAATTGTCTGGTCTAGTTGAACAGATTGCCCAACTTCCCATCTCAGAACGCACCGGGTTACTTCTTTCTTTAGTGAATTTATCCCGCTCTGAACTGTTAGAAAGATTGAGAAAAGATTAAAGTTTTAGTCCGCTCAAGCCATGAATTTTCATGCCAAAATCCTGATGGTAGTTTGTCTGCTGAGTTACTGTCATGGTCAAATCTAGCATTCCCTCAGACGCTCTAGCCCTGGGTTGGATTGAGCTATCATTATTGAGCAGGTATTACCAATCGGCTCAAAAGGCGAAACCCAACCAAGATTGTGAAAATATTCTGGGAAGTTGTTGGGTTTCCTTGCGTCAACCCAACCTACGAGTTTTACTCTAAACTTGGTCTGACTGAATCAAGGGGGCATTTATGGTATTTTTAGAAGCAATTTAGCCTACTTTTGTGGTTTCTTTTTCGGTGGATTGGGAGGGTTTTAGTTTGCGTTTGAAGAAAATACCATACAAGATCATGTTATCGCACTAAGGGAAAATTTTATAAATTTCTTGGCGATGAGCAACTCGTAGATAGATAATGGTTTGATGATTTGAACTCTCCCCCAACCCCTCTGGGAGCAGGAGAGGGGAGTTAGTCTGGATTCATTAGTAGCCTTATTCGTCTTCGTTTCTTAAAGGTATAATTCCTTTAAGAATCTTTCCTCTAATAATCAAATAGGCAGGAAAACAATACACCCAAAGGAGCAATACAAACAAAAAAACTGACCATGAATTACCAAATGATGGTACGAATGATCCTGTAATTTTATACTTATGAATTTCTATTCTATGGGAATCACTTGCTGCCCAAAGTGCTGTCCAGAAGACAATTCCACGCATTATAGGACCTCCTGTAATCGCTCCAAGACCAATGCCAACAACCAAAATCAACAATGTTAGTAAAAGTGAATTTCTCCAACCCATAATGAATATTAATCTTTTTAGTAGTGTTTCTATCGAATCGAGATAGACTCGCGCATCCTTGCCCATGCCATTGTTGAAATTGCGGGTAGTGCGATCGCTTCTTCGTAGCTAGGTAAAGCAACACCCCAACCCAACACCAAAGGGAGATAGCAGAAGAATACACACTCCCCCCCATAACTGTATTAAAAGCTACAATTTAATAAATCTTTATATTCTTCTCCCTAGCTTAGGGATTCACAGGGGAAAGAGTTTCAGGTATTTTCCCCTGTTTTACTGCTTCTCAGGCGACCTATCGCCTTCCGTGAGGGATTGTGGCGCGGTGTGTCAGATTCGATAATAGGGTTCAAAATTTCGCTAACATTGTTAGGTAATTATTTATTAACTGTTGTTAAGTCTTGCATCTCCCCGGTAGGCATGATTTCTAGACTTAGAGGTTATCTTGGTAGTTGGGAGGGTGTATTATACATCGCTTGCGATCGCAGTATAATTTCTTAGTTTATGGAGTTAGAGTCAAAAGATGGAGTTCGAGTGGGATGACCAAAAGAACAACATCAATATTGAAAAACACGGGATCGACTTTAATTTTGCCAAGGAAATCTTTTCAGGAGTCTGGATATCAAAACCTGATAATCGCAGAGACTACGGCGAAGAAAGATTAATCGCTTTGGGACTTTTAGGAGAATTTGTCCTAGTTGCAGTGTACACTCTACGAGAACAGAAAATACGGCTTATATCTACAAGACGCGCTAATGCAGAGGAAAGGGGAATTTATTATGAGTATGTCGAGAGAGGAACAATTAAATATCCTTGGTCAGATGAAAGATTCTGATATAGATTATTCAGATGTACCTGCTACTGATGCCGAATTTTGGCAAGAAGCTACTGTTAATTCTCCTCTAAAAGTTCCTGTAACTCTGCAGCTTGAACCCTCAGTTGTTGCTTGGTATAAACAGCAATTTCCCAAAAAATATCAGACTTTAATTAATGCCGTACTAAAAAAATATATGCTAGAACATAATTGTTAAGTGCGATTTCCGGTTCATAGAAAACTTTTACTTGAGCCATAAGTGTTTCCCCTTAAGCAGAATTTACGCCACCTCCAGTTCATAATGCAAGACCAGAAGCTCATCGCCTGCCAGAATAGCCATCGCATATTCCCGCCCCTGACTGTCAGAAAATTCCACTAAATATTGATAGCGCGAACCTTTTTCATACACCTCAACCACCGTTCCCACCTGTCCGCTTGGCAAGCTGGGGACAGCCTCATAATCTGGCTCAACTAAAGTCAATCGCTCCCGAGGGACGGAGTTGAGGATGGCAACCGTATCTAAGAGTTTGATGTCTTTCATGGTACTTCACTTGATAAAGGCAGAAATTAGGCGAGGGTTGGGATTAATTAAGCCGATTTCCCAGATAGTTCGCAGTTGTGTTCCTTCCCGTTTTGGTATCGTCCAATCCACTTTAAACTGCTGGCCGAATTCCGTGACAGCTTGTTGGACAACTTCCCCCTCCAGGGCAGCCTGTGAGATGAGCGATCGCAAAACCTCAGCGTTCTCGGCAGTTATTCCTAGACGAGAGCGAAAGACTCTGGCTTGATTTTTTCCTCTGGAATGTTCTGGATTTAAGCAATAGCCAATCAGTTTTTCCATCGAGATTTCTGCCAGTTCCCCGTTGGGTAATTTCATCTGCGGCACTCCGAACTTTCTGACTTCCCTCAGAGCAACTCGATTCGCAATTGGCGGCCCACCACAGAAGCCGCCCGTTGGATAGTATCGAGGGAAACGCCCGTCTTTTCGGGGTCGAGGAGGCGGTCAAGTTGCGCCCGACTGGTCTGCATCCGCGCCGCCATCTCCGTTTTGGTCAGAGAGAGCCGTTTCATCTCCTCAGCCAACTGCCGCGCCAGTACCCGTTTGAGTGCCACCGCACTACAGTCCTCCTCAAGACCTTCTTCTTTGAGAAAATCATCGAAATCGGAGCCAGTATGGGGGTTAGCGGTCATATTTTTCCTGTTCCTTCTTACGATTGAGAGCTAATACTAAATCCGGTTATTAACAATTGATTATTTATTCTCCCCTTTGCATGAGTGCCTCTTGCATGAGTGCCTCTCCTCATAACTAGCCTATACTCAACGGATTTAGTATAAATCGATTTCCTGTTTTGGGTTTTTTTGGGACTTCTTGATGAAAGTGAACGGCACAGGGGCAGCCGATGGGAAAGCTAAACTCTACGTCCTTGATATCGCTGCCAATAATCCGGCAATCTTCACGGCTGAGAGTTTTCCACCAATCTTTGACTGGCTCCGACCCACCTTCGGCTCGAAAAAACTTGGCTGGCAGCCTTTTCAATCCTTACCTTCTCAGTTATCGTACCTTATATGGTACATCAATCGGATTAATGAGATCTTCAACGGTCGCCCAGAAATTACTGGGAGTACCGCCCTTCGATTGGCGAAATATTAGCAAGTTTCCCCATATTTCCGGCTGAACCTGCAAATTCGTTACGATTATCTCCCCCCGCAAGGCGCACGAAGTGGTCTCCCCACTCCCCCCGCAACGCGCACGAAGTGGTCTCCCCACTCCCCCATCACCCCACTTCATAATTCATAATTCATAATTCCCACTCCCCACTCCTGTCCCCTAACCCACCCTACTGATACGGATATCCCCCTTCCGGCTAATGTAAAGAAAACGTTACAGTAACAGGTAAAGCCCAGTAGCCAGGAAGCCGTCGATCATGTTTGAATACTTTAACCAGAAAGCTATCAAAGCGGTGATGTTCGCCCAAGAAGAAGCCCGTCGTACCGGTCACAGTGTCGTGGGTACGGAGCATTTACTGTTAGGATTGATAGGAGAAGCCACCGCCACCGCAGCCTTAATTCTCAAGGATTTAAAAGTCACCCTGCACGAAAGTCGCCGCCTGATTGAAGGAATGACTGGCCGCGGCACCGGTTACAGTCCCGTTAATATCCCTTTTACCCCGAAAGCGAAAAAGATGTTCGAGCAAGCATTTCAGGAAGCTCGACAATTAGGGGAACAGGCGATCGCACCTGAACATCTATTACTTGCTATCACCGCCGATCCCGAATCCCTAGCCGCTAAAATTTTAATTATGCAGGGTGTTGATTTGCTCAAACTTCGCGGCCTTTTAATTAAAAATGCCGGGGAAAAAGTCGCTAGTGGTCGCTTCACGGCAAAGAGTGACTATGAAGACCAGAAAAATGCTCCCCAAGGCGGGATTTTAGCCCAATATGGTCGCAATTTAAACCAAGAGGTCAAAAATGGCAAAATTGACCCTTTAATCGGTAGAGAGCCAGAAATCGAGCGAGTTGTCCAAATTTTAGGCCGTCGCGGCAAGAATAACCCGATTTTACTGGGTGAGCCGGGGGTGGGCAAAACAGCGATCGCTGAAGGGTTAGCACAACGCATCCATAATGGCGATATTCCCGAACTTTTGCAGGATAAACAGGTAATTGCCCTCGATATGGGGTCTTTATTGGCGGGAACCCGTTTTCGCGGCGATTTTGAGGAACGTTTAAAGGGTGTTGTGGAGGAAGTTCGCAAATCGGGCAGTATTATCCTGTTTATCGATGAAATTCACACTCTTGTGGGTGCTGGTAGCATGGGAGGAGCTATGGATGCTTCTAACTTGCTTAAACCTGCTTTAGCTCGCGGCGAGTTACAGTGTTTAGGGGCAACAACTCTCGATGAGTATAAACGGCATATTGAGCGCGATGCGGCTCTAGAAAGACGTTTTCAGCCAGTTATGGTGGGAGAACCGACTAAAGAGCAGGCGATCGAGATTTTACGCGGTTTAAAAGCCACCTACGAGGATTTCCATCAGGTAAAATACGATCAAAAAGCGATCGAAGCTGCCGTTAATCTATCCTCTCGCTATATCAATGATCGCTTTTTACCGGACAAAGCGATCGATCTTCTCGATGAAGCGGGATCCCGCACCCATCTACGCTATTCCCTGCAAAGTAAAAGTCCCGCAGAGGTTAACGAAGAATCACCCCTAATTAACCCCGAATCTTTAATTCCGGTGGTAGATGCGGAGGAAATCGCCCAAATTGTCGCCGCTTGGACAGGTATTCCCGTTACCCAATTAACTGAAACTGAGTCGGAATCGCTCTTAAATCTGGAATATCAACTGCATGAGCGGATTATTGGTCAACAGGAGGCAGTGAATGCCGTTTCTCGTGCTATTCGTCGAGCGCGAGTAAATTTAAAGAATCCTAACCGTCCGATTGCCTCGTTTATTTTTGCCGGTCCCACGGGAGTGGGTAAAACTGAATTAACGAAAGCCTTAGCTAAGTTGCTCTTTGGCTCGGAATCCAGTATGATTCGCCTAGATATGTCGGAATTTATGGAATCCCACACGGTTTCTAAGTTAATTGGTGCGCCTCCCGGATACATCGGTTACAATGAAGGCGGTCAGTTAACGGAAGCAGTGCGTCGTCAACCCTATAGAGTGGTTTTGTTTGACGAAATCGAGAAAGCACATCCCGATGTTTTTAATCTTCTCCTGCAACTGTTAGAAGATGGTCATTTGACCGATTCCCAAGGTCGTCGGGTGGACTTTAAGAATACCCTAATTATTATGACCTCGAATATTGGCTCAAAAGTCATCGAAAAAGGCGGTAATAGCTTAGGATTCGAGATGGCTGACGATTTTGCTCAATCGCGTTACCAACAGATTTCTAATCGGGTGACAGAGGAGTTAAAACAATATTTCCGTCCCGAATTTCTCAACCGTCTCGATGAAATTATTGTTTTCCGACAGTTAACTCGCGAAGAAGTTACCCAGATTGCCGATATTCTGATCGCAGATCTAGCCAAACAATTGACAGAAAAAGGCATTTCTGTGCAAGTTACCGCCGCTTTTAAGGATTTGGTCATCAATGAGGGTTATGATCCTAGTTACGGTGCGCGGCCTTTACGTCGTGCTTTAACTCGACGCTTAGAGGATAGTTTAGCGGTCGCGATGTTATCGGGAAAAGTCAATTCTGGAGACCATGCGCTATTGGATGTAACTGCGGACGGTGTGGTGACAGTCTCTAGTCATCAGCGCTCTGAGCAGAGCGATATTCTCTCGCAATTACAGTTACAAACGGTGGGTTAATCCGCTCAAAAATTGCTTTTTTTCGGGGTTGAAAATTTTTCAACCCCGATTTTTATCATCCTGGCAAAATAACTTCTAGGGGAGCGGGAATCATCTCGGTGCGAAAGTCCAGAATCTGAACTAGGATTAAATAGGCAACGGCGATTAAAATCGAAATCGCTCCTGTGATAATGGCGATAATTTTACCAGAATTCATATAGTTAACCGATAATTTCCTGAGATTGCTGCAAAAGCAACCGAAATTTATTCTCATCTACGATTGCGAGCCTAAACAATTGAAACTGAAGATATCTTACAGCACAATTCTCCCGGACGGTTGAGAAGGGAGTGCGTCTCAGTTTTGTAGAAATATCCATAACACATTTTGGGCGCAGGCCCGGCACCCCTACCATAAACCCTATATAAAGCTGTCCCTTGAAAATTTGACAGGAGATAGTTCTTGTGGATCAATATATAGACTAAACTCTATGGTCAAGCTTTAAATTATTTTTTATTTGAATCTATGCAATCAGTAAAACCCTTGCTATAATCGACATTATATGGTAATAGACCAATTCCATCCACTGCATCGGCATCCCCAAAGTTGATCAACCTCGCTTTGTTTTAAGGTAGGCTAAGGCCTGCCTTACTTTTTATCGGTGATCAGCAACCAGTAAGCAGAAAATTGCCATTTAATATCGATCACCGATCAGACTGTCCACGGACAACTCAAATCTGATCACTGGTAACTGATAACTGATCTGATCCCCTAGCGTGATAAGCTGAGTATTGGCTAATTTTACAAAAAATTAAGACTTTCCCCTTGTGGGAGTTATCAGCTAAAACCCAGAGTAGACATAAACAATGGTAGCGACAACAGAAACTAACGTTGGTAAAATCGTCCAGATCATCGGTCCTGTCATCGATGCCGAATTTCCCAGTGGCAAACTGCCCCGTATTTATAATGCCTTAACCGTAAAAGGAACCAACTCCGCCGGTCAAAATCTATCGGTTACTTGTGAAGTGCAACAGTTACTCGGTGATAACCAAGTGCGGGCCGTTGCCATGAGTACCACCGATGGTTTAGTGCGCGGTATGGATATCGTGGACACCGGCGCGGCGATTAGCGTTCCCGTGGGTAAATGCACCCTCGGTCGGATTTTTAACGTTCTTGGTGAACCCGTGGACGAAAAAGGACCGGTTAACGTCACCGAAACCTCTCCTATTCACCGTCCCGCTCCCAAATTAGTCGATCTTGAAGTAACACCGACGGTTTTTGAAACCGGTATCAAGGTGATTGACCTGCTCACCCCCTACCGTCAAGGGGGCAAAATCGGCCTCTTTGGGGGTGCTGGTGTGGGCAAAACCGTCATTATGATGGAATTAATCAACAATATCGCCATTCAACACGGTGGTGTCTCGGTTTTTGGCGGTGTGGGTGAAAGAACCCGCGAAGGAAACGACCTCTACAACGAGATGATCGAATCGAAGGTAATCAACGCTGATAACCCCGAAGACTCGAAAATTGCCCTCGTTTACGGTCAGATGAACGAACCCCCCGGAGCGAGAATGCGCGTCGGTCTCTCTGCTTTGACCATGGCCGAATATTTCCGCGATGTCAGCAAGCAAGACGTACTCTTATTTATTGATAATATCTTCCGTTTCGTGCAAGCTGGTTCGGAAGTATCGGCGCTCCTCGGTCGGATGCCTTCTGCGGTAGGATACCAACCCACCCTCGGTACTGACGTAGGCGACCTGCAAGAGCGGATTACCTCCACCAAAGAAGGATCGATCACTTCCATCCAAGCGGTCTATGTACCTGCGGATGACTTGACTGACCCCGCTCCCGCTACTACCTTCGCTCACTTGGACGGAACAACTGTACTATCCCGTGGTCTGGCTTCCAAAGGTATCTATCCGGCGGTAGATCCCCTCGGTTCCACCAGCACCATGCTCCAAGCTGATATCGTCGGTGATGAACACTACGGCACCGCTCGCGCCGTCCAATCTACCCTGCAACGCTATAAAGAGTTACAGGACATCATCGCTATTCTCGGTTTAGACGAATTGTCGGAAGAAGATCGTCTCACCGTTGACCGCGCTCGCAAAATTGAGCGTTTCCTCTCGCAACCTTTCTTCGTGGCCGAAGTGTTCACCGGTTCCCCGGGTAAATACGTTACCCTCGCTGATACGATCAAAGGCTTCCAGATGATCCTCAAAGGTGAACTCGATAGCTTACCCGAACAAGCGTTCTATATGGTCGGCAATATCGATGAAGCGATCGCTAAAGGCGAAAAACTCAAAAAAGGCTAATTAAAAGTCAGTAGTAACCGCGTTTAGCGGTTACTTAACCCAGAAATCTGCCAAAATTATCGTTATTATCACCAATGAGCATTACAGTACGGGTTATTACACCCGATCGCATTGTCTGGGATAACGTGGCTGAAGAAGTAATCCTACCCAGTTCCACGGGACAATTAGGTATTCTTAGCGGTCACGCTCCTTTATTAACTGCCCTGAATATTGGCGTAATGCGAATTCGACCGGGGAAAGACTGGGAAAATATCGCGGTTTTGGGCGGTTTTGCTGAAGTCGAAAATAATGAGATCAAAGTCCTCGTTAATGGGGCGGAATTAGGCTCAAAAATCGATAAAGAAAAAGCTCGCGCCGAATACGAACGGGCCCAAACTCGTCTCGATGAAGTCAGTAAAGGGGATGACCGTCGCAAAACTATCCAAGCGCAACAATCATGGCGCAAAGCTCGCGCTAGATACCAGGCCGCTGGCGGTTTAGTATCGGTTTAAACCAAACCCAACCAAATCAAATTAAATTAAAGCAAAATCGGGCGGGTTTATATAAACCTACCCGATTCTTTTTCAGTTATCAGTTATCAGTTATCAGTTATCAGTTATCAGTTATCAGTTATCAGATTTGAGGTTTCAGTGAATACTGTTATTGGGAAGTTGCTGTTCTCCTACTGATTGGTGATCACTGAAAAAGTTTCCTGTTTCCCGTTGCCTAAAACTGGAGATTTTGTCGCTCCCCATTAAGATAACTGCTAAGCTAAGACGCATTTAAAACGCTTATTCTTAGATTAGCCGAACCTTCCCCAATCCCTTGACTCTTGCCTCTTGCCTCGTCTCAACAAGCAATTTAAATTACGAACAGCTTATAAATTAATTGCTACCACTAAACACAACTTCGGGGAATTTTAACTGTGCATCGGCCATGGGGATTTGTCGGCCTTGATTGCGTAACTCTTGCCAAAAATTAATTACTTCTGTGGCTTTGTTGAGAACATCAACGCGATCGGACTCATCAATCCAGTGTTTTGCTTCTAACTCCTCTTGCAGTTGTTGCCAAGCATCATTGCGCGGCCAGAAAAAATAAGCGGTGAGGGGGCTAGTTCCTTTGCCGACCACCTGATCTACAGCGATCGCTACGCTCTGATCTAACCACAATACTTTTAAAATAAACTTTGATTCGGAACTGACTGTCATTGTTAATCGTTAATCGTACAATTCTCGATTATATCATCTTTTGACTCAATTCTCCGCAGTCAGTTTTTAACCATTTTTTCCTATTATGATTCCCGAAACAGACTCTTTACCCCGTAAACAAATCGGTGTGGCCGTAATTAGAGACGATCGAGATTTAATTTTAATCGATCGCCGTCTGGCCAAGGGACTCCTGGGCGGTTTTTGGGAATTCCCCGGCGGCAAAATCGAAGGCAATGAAACGGTACAGGAATGTATTAAACGGGAGATATTAGAAGAAATTGGCATTGAAATCGCAGTTGATAGTCATTTAATCACTATCGATCACACCTATAGTCATTTTCGGGTTAATCTACAAGTATATAACTGTCGTTATCTCAGCGGCCAAGGGAGAGCGATCGAATGTGAAGAAATCCGCTGGGTAACTATCGAGGAACTAGATAATTACACTTTCCCCGCGGCCAATCAAGAGATTATCAGAGCCTTAAAAGACATGGTAAACTCGAAATGATTGCTGTTAATCGTCGAGTGATTATGCTTAATCCTTCTATTCGTCAAGAACCCCGCTACGAACCGGCCGCGGTTATTCCCCTAAAAAAAGACGCTTCCATTGTCGAGTGGTTAGAAAAAAATAATCGCATGATTCCCCGGGATAAAATCGCCGAACCGGATCTGACTCTGGAAGAAGATGTGGAACTATCTGAACTGATGGATGTCGATGATATCGGTTATGATGACGACGAAGATGAATTAGTCTTAGATGAAGATTAATACCGTCTTCTTTGGCAAATTTTCCCCTTATCTGACGCTTTAGTCGTGAACGCTAACATTTTTTCCGCCCCTATCTTTAAAAAACCCACTGGAACCCATCTGCTGATTCTACTAACGGGATTACTATTTCTGTTAGTAGTTTTTTTTCAGGCCACTAATTCCCTGTTACTCCCCCTGATGGCCACGACATTAATCAGTGCTGGTCTTGGTTGTCAAGTAGTACCGATGCTGCGGCGCTTGAAAATGGGTCAGATCATGCGCGAAGATGGACCCCAGGCTCATTTAAAGAAAGCAGGAACCCCGACCATGGGAGGCAGCTTTTTTGTGCCAGTAGCCCTTATTTTCGCTTTAATCTGGTCTAAATTTACTCCTAATGTGGTGGCGGTTGCTTTGCTGACCTTTGTTTACATGGGTATCGGTTGGTTAGACGATTGGCAAATTCTGCGTTATAAGTCGAATAAAGGCCTATCTCCCCGGATGAAGTTAATTTTACAGATAACGGGGGCGGCGCTTTTTTGTCTCTGGATGTTGGTCAATCAGGTGAGTACCGATATCACCCTTTGGGGTCGATTAGTGATTCCTTTGGGCTTTTTCTTCTGGATTTTGGCGGCATTTGTCCTTGTAGCTGAAAGTAACGCCACTAATCTCACCGATGGGGTGGATGGATTAGCGGGGGGAACAGGTGCGATCGCATTTTTGGGTTTAGGTATTATTATCGCTAAAGGCGAACCTAGTCATCCGGATTTGGCGATTTTCTGCACTTGTTTTGCTGGTGCTTGTCTAGGCTTCATTTTTCATAACCGCAACCCCGCTAAAGTGTTTATGGGTGATACCGGTTCCCTCGCTTTGGGAGGTGCTTTAGCGGCAGTGGGTTTAATTACTGGACATCTCTGGGGATTATTTTTAATTAGTGGTCTGTTCTTTCTGGAATCTCTTTCGGTAATCGCTCAGGTTATCTATTATAAAGCCACAAAAGGACCCGATGGCAAGGGCAAAAGATTGTTAAAAATGGCTCCTTTTCATCATCATTTAGAATTAAGTGGTTGGACGGAAACCAAGATTGTGGGAGCTTTTTATCTGGCTAATGCGCTTTTAGTTGTCTTGGCTATTTGGAGCAGTTAATTAAGCACTAAAGGAAAGACCACAACCGCAGGTATTTTGGGTGTTGGCATTGGTAAAACGGAAACCACCACCCATGAGATCTTCTGAATAGTCTAATTTTAAAATTTGTAGGTAGCGATCGCTGTCAGGATCGACTAAAATATTAATACCCTGACTTTGATAAAAGCGATCGTTTTCTGCCGCAATATCGGTTAATTCGAGATGGTAGTGAAGTCCCGAACAACCACCGTTTTTTACGGCCAAACGCAGATAGGAACCACTCAGGCGACGGCTTTGACTCCAACGTTCAATTTCTCTAGCGGCGGCGGGACTTAATTCGATCATTGTTTTTGAGACTATTGTGATAATAATATCAAATTCTTGTGAAGTTATACCATAGTTGTTGTCAAACTTTATGTTAAGAAATATGTGACTAATAAATGGCGGGGGTAGCTGACAATTTTTAACAAAGAAAACGGGTTTCTCCGAGAAACCCGTTTTCTAGGTGACTTAGAAGGAGAAATTCCCCACTGTAATACTCCCCAAAGCTGGTAAAGTACCAGTAAATCCAGTGATATTTATTAATAAATCATTGCTCGATTGGAAGCCAGCCGTGAGAGGAGCGGGTATTTGTCACAGGGGAATTAATTTAAGGTAGCATATAACTAAATGCGTTTTGTCTGCCAAGATAATGCTCAACCTTTCAAAAGACATTCATTCTTTAACTGAGTTTAAACGAAACACGACCCAGTTCCTAGAGCATCTCAAACAAACCAAAGACCCTTTGGTGCTTACGGTTGATGGGAAAGCAGCACTCGTCGTACAGGATGCGGAATCCTATCAGACACTTCTTGAAGCTGCTGAATTGGTTGAGACGCTTAAAGGAGTCAAGCGTGGTCTTGAAGAGATGAAGCAAGGCAAAGGTAAGAAGGCAGAGGAATTCTTCTCTGAATTGTTCGATAAGCTGGACAGTTCTCCATGAGCCAAAAGTATCAAGTCGTCATACAACCTGAAGCACAACAGGGAATTGAAAAAGCCTATCTGTGGTTCAGTAAAGATTCTCCTCGAAAAGCGAGGTTGTGGCTAGAAGGATTGTACAAAGCAATTCTGTCACTAGAGCAAATGCCTTACCGTTGTTCACTGGCTTTTGAAAATAATTTCTTGGAGGAAGAAATCCGACAACTTATTTATGGTAAGGGACGTAGTGCCTACAGAATTCTCTTTACCATCACTGGCGATATTGTGCAGATTCTTTTCGTGCGCCACGTTGCACAAAAGCCTTTGTCAAGTCAAGAAGATGAAGAAGAGTAGAGGCCCATGGCATACCATTGTTGTCCTAAATTGTGACGGCAAAGTTTTGATAGGTAAGGTTATATCATTTTTCTTTATTCGTGGCAGACATCCTACTGCCATCTTCCTTTCTGGGAGAGGAGTTGGAGTTTAGGGTAATTAACCATCTCTGCCATTACTTTAGAAAAATGCTATTAATTAAACAAAGAAATTACCCTCTGGAATGTTCCCTAAAGCTGGTAAAGTGCCGGTAAATCCAGCGATATTTATTAATAAATCATTGCTGGATTGGAAGCCAGCCGTGCTATCATTAATCAGAAACGGCAATGAGGCCTGTGGCGCGACAAATGACGGTGATTCGCAGTTAGAAAAAGACAACCACCGGCAACTCCCAGAGGAAATGGTTTATCAGACCAGATCCTGACGATTAAGCAATAAAATTAAACGCCAAAATCCCATCATTAAAATCGTTATCGCTGATATTGGGTAAGTTCCCCGGTAAATCCTCAAAGCCAAAGATATTATTCCCCCTTGACCGTAAATGTTCCGCCCCATCGGGATTTGCCGACCCAAAGGAGAAGTAGGCCACCTCATGACTCATATAGTTTTCTAGGGTAGCCGCCACGTTATCGGGATTCTTGGTCAAAAATGCCTGAATACTCCCTTGCAGACTTTCTCCCAGATTGCCCCCATTGGCAATCACAAAGGGTGCGTAGCGTCGCCCTCCTTCCAACAACACATCCCCAAATTCAGCGGCGGTGGTGCTTTGGTTTGCCCCTTCCCCACTGGCCTGCAAAATGAAGTTATTCACTGCTTGACTTAAGGCACTACGCGCATAACCCGCTTGACCGGGTTGAATTAACTCTGTGGCGTTGCCATCTCCATCTAAATCGAGGCTGTCAAAAACGGCTCCGTTATCATCGGCCACTGGATAGAGGCCGACAACGTTATTGAAGAAAGCTCCCGTCTGTTGGAGTCCCTCCTCAATGGCTGTCACCTGTATGCTACCGGGCAAGTTACTGAAGTTGAAAACCAGAGAACCTTGTCCATTGCCCGTATTTTTAAATTCAAGGGCCTGGGGATTAACGTCTTGGTCGGGTAGATTGGTAATTTCTAGGGTGAAATTAACCGTTGCGTCTGGCGTGGCATTGGGAGCCGGTTTGAGGGTGGTATCCGTCACCGCAACTGTCAAGTTATAGAGGGATTGGGCTTCAAAATCAGCCTTACCGATGAAGAATAATTCCCGGCCACGAATCTGGAAACTGCTCTGATCGTTCCCCAGCAAAGAAAGGCTATTTGTTCCCAGGGCATCATCGCTGATCTGAATATCGGCAACTTTTACACCTTGACTGGTATCGGTATTTTCAGCGATCGCCTTGGTGCTATTGGCAAGAATTAGGGCTGTGGGAGCTTCATTGACATCGGTGATGTTTAAAGTCAAGGTTTGGGTGAGATCGGGGCTGACACCAACGGTTGGATCATCGACATTCACAGTGACTTCGTAACTGTTTTGAGCTTCAAAATTAGGAGCAAAACCGACATAGAAAAGTGCCGAATTCTGAATTAAGAAGCGCTCCCTATCTCGTCCTGTGAGGAAGAGATTATTGGTTCCTAAACCATCATCTTCAATAAGGAGATCGGCGACCTTAAATTCTGGGGTGACATCGACATTTTCAGCTAACTCGGTGACAGCATTTTGGAAAATTAGGGCTGTGGGAGCTTGATTACTAGGTGTTTCATTAACATTATTTACCGCAATTGTCAAGGTTTTCTCAAAACTGAGTCCCCCTTGATCGGTGGTTTTTACCCGAATACTGTAACTATTTTTGGTTTCAAAATCCGGGGAATTATTAATCTGTAATTGATTCCCCACAATCAAGAATGCTGAGTTATCTGTATCTCCTGTTCCTGTAACTAAGCTATAGGTAAAGCTATTACCACTATCGGGGTCTGTGCTGGAAAATGTTCCTATCACTGTATTGGGGGCAACATTTTCATTTACTGTGGTCGCACTTAAGGCTAAATTTGTCGGAGCTTGGTTACTAGGATTTTCATTAACATCATTGACAGTAATAGTTAGGACTTTCTCAAAACTTAGTCCCCCTTGGTCAGTTGTTTTTACCCGAATACTGTAACTATTCTTAGTTTCAAAATCGGGAGAATTATTAATCTGTAATTGATTCCCCACAATCGAGAATGCAGTATTATCTGTATCTCCTGTTCCTGCGACTAAGCTATAGGTAAAGCTATTACCAGTATCGGGGTCTGTGGTAGAAAATGTTCCTATCACTGTGTTAACAGGGACATTTTCATTTACTGTGGTCGCACTTAATGCTAAATCTGTTGGTGTTTCATTGACATTATTTACCACAATTGTCAAGGTTTTCTCAAAACTGAGTCCCCCTTGGTCGGTGGTTTTTACTCGAATACTGTAACTATTCTTGGTTTCAAAATCGGGGGAATTATTAATCTGTAATTGATTCCCCACAATCGAGAATGCTGTATTATCTGTATCTCCTGTTCCTGTAACTAAGCTATAGGTAAAGCTATTACCACTATCGGGGTCTGTGGTAGAAAATGTTCCAATTACTGTATTAACAGGGACATTTTCATCTACTGTGGTCGCACTTAAGGCTAAATCTGTGGGAGCTTGGTTACTAGGAGTTTCAGTATCAGTATCAGTATTAGTAATGATTCCCACAACTGCGTCAGTCGTACCTATGGCATAACCTGTCCCAGGAGCAAGGTTTAAAGTTACGGTTTCATCATCTTCAACATTTGTATCAGCAGTGGGGTCAATTGTTACAGTCGCAGTATCTGAACCAGCAGCGAAAGTAACTGTCCCTGTGGTTGCGGTGAAACTTGCTGCACCAGTTTGGGTGTAATCTGTGTCAAAAGTGGCTGTCCCCCCGACTGTATAGTTGACGGTTAAAGCATCAGTTGTGGCTCCGGTGCGAGTGAAGGTATAGACTAAGTTAGTTGTCCCGTCTTCATTGACACTGCTGGGAGAGACCGCAAGATTAATACTAGGAAGGTTGATAATAGTCAGCAGGGTGTTGACCAAATCATCAGGATCTGGAGCGACAAAGGAACTACCGCCTGTGGTAGTTGCTATGGACTCAAGATCTGGATCAAGAGAACCGAAGTTCCCTGTATAAATTGTATAGATCTCAAGGTTTGCGATCGATGTGTCGGGAGTAGGTGACTCGTCTATAAACTCGAAGGGCGGTAATTCAGGATCGTCGTCTCCACTACCTGGGAAAAATCGTTCTTCTTCTGTAGAAGCAGGGGCTACCGGAGATAGGGTAAACGAGTCTATAGTACCACCTGTTCCTACCGCTCGTGAACTGGATTCAATGGTGGCTCCAATGTTAGCTGCAAGCGCAGCAACTGCACCTGCTAAAGAACCGTCTTTAGCAGAAGCATCCGTAAAAAGCACTACCCGATGCACCCCTGCCCCAGGTCGCCAGTTTCCCATTGTGCCGTTGAGTGCTTTGAGCAGTCCGTCAAATGCTGTTTCTGGCAAGTCGCCTCCTCCACCCACTGCAATTCCATTTAGTGCAGCAAGAGCAGCAGCTTTTCGATCAGCAAATTGATCATGATCGGTAAATGGAAGAATGATTGAAGTAGGCTCACCAATCGTCGTATCTTTAAACCCAACAATGCCAATACGGGCATCTTTTGTATCATCAGCAAATAGGGCATTAATAATTGCAGTACCCTGTGCCTTCACTGCGCCTATGTCATCACCCATACTGCCTGTGGTATCGATGACAAGCGCGAAATCTGATTGATAGGTTAATCCTTTTTTCTTTAGGTCAAATGTTTGTCCTCCTTTAAACACTACCTTTTCTAAGTTTGTAAGAGTGTCAGTTCCTTCGTTTGCATCACCACGAACATGACGGGATGTCCAGGTTCCGTTAGGGTTTAATCGCAAATCATAATCAGTTGGCTTACCTTTGAAACCAACAGTATCTGTGCCATTACCTCCGAATAGACTATCATTACCACCAGCCCCCCATAAGAAATCATCACCAAAACCACTCTGGAGAATATTGGCGGAAGGTCCACCAATGAGCAAGTCTTTTGAGTTAAGTGTCAACAAAGACATACTCCAGTCACTGTCTCTTGACACAGCCCTGTCAATTGTCGCACCATTGGTATATTGGAAATTTCGCTCAAGAACTCCACCAGAAGTAACATCTAGACCGGCGGCAATATATGACACTCTTTCTGGAATTCCCAGTTGAGCTAACATTGGATTGGTATATATGACATTGGCACCTTTATAATCTGTCAAAAATCCCCCATCACTAGGGTTGATGTCAAGTCGTCCGGTCAGAGCATGACCAAGTTCGTGTACGACAACGTGTACAGGGTCTAGTTCTACAGCTTGGCCTGTTGGAGTAATGTAATTAATAGTTGAAACGAATTGTAGGTCTAAAAATACTTTGCCAGTGCCTTTGGAGCCAAATAGTGTAGGCTGCGTTAGAGCATATGCTTTACCTTTCTCATACTGTATTTGAATCGTGTTGGTTGGAGTAGCAATCCAATCATCAAACATGGTTCTAGCCAGGCTTGAACCATTGTAAGCAGTCTTCATTGCATTAAGAATGATTGCTTCATCAGCGGCAGAAAATCCCGTTATAGTTGTCCTTGCTTGTACGTCTGAAAAAGCCATGAGAATAACCTCCAGTTATTGTTAATATTGAGTTAGTTGATTTGATATTGCTCAAGAGAAATCGTGTTACGAAGGTCAAGCACCGTTTCGTAACGTTGATCAACTTTTTGAGTAGATGCAAAACACTGATCAAAAAGCTTTTGTGTCAGATTGATGTAGTTCTCAGTCGCACGCTTCAAGATAGTATTCATCGAAGAGCGAGCGGCATCTGAGAACGGAATAAACGTCGTTTGCGGTGAGTTCCGGAACAGCCATAATACATCGAATGGGATTCGTTCTGTGATGTTGGATTTACCAGATGGTAATCGTAGAATTTCAGAGTCAGCATAGTCGGCCGCATATTGCTGAAACAAACGATTGCTCAGCGGAACAAGGGGTGAGTTCAAAGATAGATTTTGATTAGATAATAAAGCCTGATCTCCCAAAAATTGGCGTTCGTTCCAAAGAAAGACACCTTGAATAAGTGGAGGATGTGAGTGACGAATCACAAGTTTTAGCCAAGGACTATCAAGATGACAGGTGATGTTAGGTAAAGATGTGTCTAACTCTGGAGGTGGTGCCAAGGGATCGTTACCTGACGTGACTAAAGGAAGCCGAACAAATATTAGCCGGTTCATCGGCTCTTCACCTGAATTATCTTTGCAAGACCCTGCTCCAGAAAATTTAGCTGAAATGTAATCGGTTATAGAAGTTATAAATGACTTAAAATATGGGTCATTTACAGATTTAATTGATCTCACTTCTGACGTAACAGAATTGTCAATGATTCGTATGGCATAACCATTGGAATTACACATCCACGCCTCTGTTGCTTGTGTTGTTCTAAATACTTTGTAAATTACGAAAACTGTCAATACCGATAGCCCAATAGTTACTACATATCGGAGTTTTGCTTTGATTTTTTCTAAAAACTGTTTAGCCATTTATGATCTAAGAAAATAAGTTTTTTGATTTTGTTTACTTCCTTGGGAGATTCTGTAGTTACTTTGTCCTCAATATTAATTATTTATTCAGGCGATTCAGTCCGTTTTTACACAACAGATCCAGTAACTGGCGTAGGTTGGAACTAACGATACAAAGCTTACGCAGGCAGACTATGATATATGGCAGAGGGTTATAAATGATCTCCATCGGAGACCGTCAACTCTTTAATTAATCCTTGTTGCTATCCTAAGAGCATTTTTTTGTATCGTCAATACATATAAGTTATCTTTATATTTTTTTGTATAATTTTTACTAATCAAACACAAAACACAATAAACTTGATTTAATTTACCTGATGATGTGTGGTCGGTTGCTTAACTTTGGGATTGCCGGTAGTGATACTGTAGGTTAAGGATACGTCGAGAAGGCAGGCAATCAGCGTCGGGAGAATGTCACATAAACCGCGTATGTTATGGCATAGAACGAGTTAGTTAGGACAGATGCCTGAAGGCTTTACTCACAGCATCCACAAGGTTTTCACTATCATTGATAATCTGACTAACATAGTTTTTCAATCTAGCCCAGAACTTTTCAATTTTGTTGAGATCT
>NZ_JADBTX010000101.1:0-5645 GCF_020245945.1 Microcystis sp. M015S2 | reverse complement strand
CGACCAGGCCAACGCCCGACAATGGACAAGTTATCTCACCACCGACCCGCTCGCCATTCTGCAAAATCTGTTTGGGGGTGGTCAGGTACAACAGCAAAGGATAGCCATCACCGACCTCGAAATCAGGGCGGCCGACCTAGAAGCAGCCCGGGCTGAATTGGAACGTCAACGGGCTGCCAAACGCTCTCAACTCGGAGAACAGGTCTTAACGCTGGTGATCGCCTACGAATCAGCCGGCGATCGAGAACGGGCGATATCAGCCCAACTGTCCAATCACGACCTCTTGACCAGGATTACCGAGATCGATTACCGTCTGGGCGGTTCATCCACCGAAACCTATCTAACAAGAATCGCCCAACGAGAACAGTTAGAGATTCAGTGGAACCGTTACCGTCTCGAAGGGGAAACCGCTAAACGACAACTTCTATCCTTGACGGGGTTTTCCGCTCCTGAAACTACTGGGGAAACTACTAGGTAATTGGCTGATATTGTGATGTACATATCCAGCGACTCCACACTTGACGAGACAATGCACTTGCATTACCATCAAGATGTTTTGACAAACAGGCTGAGAGGTCGCAATGGATGCAACTATGGCTCCATGGCCAGAATCCACTCTTACCGATCGCTATCAGACTACAATTCCCGATTCCGTTCGCAAAGCCCTTGGCTTGAATAAGCGCGATAAAATCTGCTACAACATACAGCCCGACGGCAAAGTATGGATTTCCAGGGCTGAGGGGACAGAAGAAAATGATCCGGTGCTTGGGAAATTTCTGAATTTTCTTGCACAAGATATGGAACAGAACCCTCAACACATACAGGCAATTAGTTCTAACCTAGTCAATCATGTTCAATACTTGGTCTCTGGCGTTGCTCTGGATATTGATGCACCACTTCTGGATGAGGACGATTGTCTATAGATCAGCCCCTAGTAATTAATGGATGGAGCATATTTGCTCATTTGTAGGGGTTGACCGACGAGGAAAAGTCGATTATTAGGAGGAAGTAACTTAGCATGAGCCTGACAGAAGAAAATAAGGCTCTACCGAACCTGTCATGTAAAACTATCAACAATTCGTGCTTGTAAAGCTTGTATACTAAGGCTTTGAGTTTTTGTTAGATTGATATTTATCAACTTTAGAGCATTGCTGGGCAGAGAGGGAGCTTGAGGAATTTTCTACAGTGTAAGTTCGGAAGAACCGAAAATAAAAAAAACTTATTAAAGTTAATAAGTCTATCTCTTTATTTCTTATTGTTTTGGTTATTTACTAAAGTTTATATATTACCGATTATTTCAACCAGTCAAAGTATTTTGTTAAACTTAGAAAAAGAAAAAGAAATTTCGTTTAATAATATCAAGATGCCTAAACTATCTCAATTAGAGTATGGTTTCGTTGTGGCAACAATAATAGGTGTTTTTGCAATAAGATTGATCGACAAAGACTTGGTACAACCTTCGGAAAAGGATATGGAAGAAATAAATGATTTTAGAGATTTATATTCAATAAGAAGAAATAGGAAAAAAGGATGGAAATCTGTATTAGACTATCAATTATTGACTTTAGCAAAAGAAAAAAATACTTCATTAAACGAAATCAAATCTATTTTTTATGACTATTACTTTAGTAAACATTCAATGGATCATTCTGGCTCTAGATTTTTGTATCTACTGAATAGACAAAGTACACCTATTTTTAATTATTTAGTAATAATATCTGGATTCTTAGTTGCCATTATTCCTGTATATAATTGGGTTACTGAATTAGTTCAAGGCAATAGAATTGCAGAAGAAAAAACTATAAAAGAAGCTTGGGATAATTTAGCTAAATATAAAGGGCAAAAAGGAAATCTTGGAAGGCAGGGAAATCTTGAATTTTTGAATAGAAACAAAATTTTATTATACAATCTTGAACTCGAGGGTGCTGCTTTACCTAAAATAAACTTAGAAAAAGTAGATTTGCAGTATTCTAATTTGAAGAATTCCAAATTGATAGGGGCTAACTTTGGGAATGCTAATTTAAATTATGTCATTTTTGCTGAGGCAAATCTCAGCTATGCCAAACTTACAGACTCTAAACTTATTCAAACAGATCTAACAAATGCAGATTTGACCAATGCAGATCTGACCAATGCAGATATAAGCGAAGCAAATTTAACAGATGCTAAAGGTTTAACATTAGAACAACTTAAGAAAACAAAAAATTGGAAATTAGCTAAGTATAGCGATAGTTTTCTTAAAGATTCAGGAATATGTGAAGGTGAAGAGAAACCTAATCAATGTCCTTTAAATACATCTTATGGCAGTAAAAAAAATCAATAATTTATAACTATCAGGACACCCTAAAATGCAATTATGCAAAAACATCCAAAAAGCTACAAAGACCTAAAAAATCGCATTATTGCCTATTTATAAGGGGATGAGGTTTAGGTACTGGAAAAAATTAATACCAATTTTCAATAGTCGTGACTAACATCTGAAAGTGCAATTCCTTTCTCCGAGAGGGATTGCGCTTTGAAATGATCAACTAAGTCTGTCATTACTTTTGAAAAATGATATATAGCGGTAAGCGCTTGAGTGAGATACAAACCAAGCTTTGCCTAGCATGGTTTATAGATCGTGACACTGTACCTCATACGACTGCACACCGCTATAGTAAGCTCGCTCCTATCCCTAATTCTTTCGTTAGCTTTTTGCCTAGAATCGCTAGATCTATTTCTAGCGAGAGAAGCCAGAAGCCTTCGTTGGCAAGTTTTCTAGCTCGCTTGTCCCCCTGTCAGGTTAGTTAGCTCTAGATAAAATACTTGATAAAAATCGCTAAATGCCTTTCTCTATAAGAGTTTCATCTTTTATAATCCTGTCCGTTGCATAAGACAAACCGAAGAACCAGATTTTGTTGTCTTGACTTACGCTTGTAATAATCCATCTTCCATATAAATTAGTCGATCAGCAATATCAAAAATTCTATTATCATGTGTTACTAATAGTATCGTACATTTTTGCTCTGTCGCTAAACGTTGTAATAAACTAACCACATCACGACCAGATTTACTATCTAGAGAAGCTGTTGGTTCATCGGCTAAAATAAGTTGTGGATGATTGACTAAAGCACGCGCTACAGCAACCCTTTGCTTTTCTCCTCCGGATAAACCCTCTGGATAATAATGAATTTTTTTTCCTAAACCCACTTCCGAAAGCATGATCTTAGCTTTTTGATAAGCTTCTCTTTGGGAATAATAGCCCTGAAGTTCAAGAGACATGACCACATTTTGTAGTGCGGTCAAACATTGTAATAAATTATGTTCTTGAAAAATATAGCCCAATTTTCGACGATGAGCGATTAAATGATTCGGCTCGGCTCGATTCAATTCCCGTCCTAATATCTTCAAACTACCAAGTTGAACAGAGCGTAATCCTCCGATCAAGGAAAGTAAAGTAGTTTTTCCCGATCCGGAAGGACCGTTCATAATGACAATCTCACTTTGCTCAACTTCTAAATTAATATTGAAAAGAACTTGTTTTTTGAGAGAACCCTTCCCAAAAAAATGTTGTAGTTGATTGGCGACAATAATTGGTGGATTGGACATGACTAGTAGACTCCCTAAAAAATATCGGAAGGATCACAGTAACGTAGCTTATTAACAGCAATCGCTCCAGAAAGACAACACATTATAATTGTCAAACAGAAAAGGAAAAGAATACGAGTTTCATTCATATAAATTGGTAGCTTTGTCGCTCCCGCAGCTAAGTCATATAAACCCCAAGAGATGACCAAACCGGGGATATAACCTAAAATCGCTAGAGTAATTGAAGATTGAAATACTAATTTGAGTAAATATAAATTTCGGTAGCCCATCGCTTTTAACGTTGCGTACTCGGCTAAATGATCGGAAACATCTGTATACAAAACTTGATAGACAATAATCGTACCGACGACAAAACTAAGTAGAGCGCCTAATCCAAAAATAAAGCCGATCGGAGTATTATTAGCCCAGTGATTTTTTTCGAGATCGATAAATTCTTGTTTTGATAAAATTAATATATCTTCATGGGGAACTAAAGCCTTAATTTTTTGAATAACTTTTTGCACATTAGCTTTCGATTTTAATTGAATTACACCGATAGAAATTAACCCTTTTTGAGAACGGGTGCTAAAAATTCTTAGAAAATTAAGATCGCTAGTAATTAAATGACCGTTATAACTAAAAGACGGGCCTAATTGAAAAAGACGAGTGATCGTTACTCTCCGAGATGGCCCGCCTCCAGACGCTCCCAAATCAGTTTTTATAGGATACCGATCATTAAATCTATCGGCAACAATACCGTATTCTGGACGAGATAGACCATCAAAAAAAACCGTGTCTTCAGACTTCAAATCGGATATATTACGACAAACTTCCGGTAACAATAAGGAACAGGAGGTCGGATCAATACCAACTGTTAAAATTACATATTTTAAATGATTTTTAGGATTGGTAAACTGAGCAGCATCTAAATAAATGGGAGAGATCGATTTCACTTCATCTAATTGACTCGCTTGATAGAGTCTTCGTTCTGCAAAAGGGCGAAAAGATACCAAAGAAACATATTGAGGGCTCACCAAAACAATATCCCCTTGAATAACCTGATGGAGACGGGCGGCACTTTCAAAAAGAGCACTACGAAACCCTAGTTGCATAAACATTAATAGAACCGCAAAACTAATTCCTGATAAAGCTACTAAGAATTTTAATTTATTGTGGGTGAGTTGTAACCAAGACAGGGGCATTTTATTCATTGCTATACTAGCTCCAAGTTTTTATACTATAGTCATTTCAGATAAGTCTGATACGGTCTAGGCCGACAAAACCCTTATGAAATCTCGGATTGATATTCTCAATCTTAATTGAAATGACTATAAATCCTATTTCGAAAAGATGACAACAATCAGTCATAAGTTAGCCAATGATAGTTAGTCAAGTTTTTAATTTCATTAGTCATTGTTTCGAGATACTGACAACGAGTTATCAGAATTTCTTCTATTTCTTCAATTGTTTCAAAATACGCATTAACCAGAGGTTCATCTACTAGAGACCACAATCTCTCGGCTGGCTGTAGTTCTGGTGAATAAGCCGGTAGAAAATCGAGCATGATTCCATCAGGAATTTCAAGTTTTTCACTTCTATGCCACCCAGCATTATCTTGTACTAATAAAACAATTTTTTCTGCCGATAACCCGACATATTTTGCCAAAGATTGATAGACTAAACTTAACCATTGATCATTAACTATTGGGATTAAATACCAGAGTGTTTTTCCTGTTTTTAGCTCAACAAACCCGTAAACATATAACCATTCATAACGATGATGCACCAGGGCAGAAGGCCTTTCTCCTATGGGAACCCAGACTTTTTTAATGATTGGTTTTAAGCCCACTCGATGTTCGTCAAAGAACCAGACTTCTACTTGAGAACTGGGAAATTTATCTCTTAATTCTTGAACTTTTACTGGTAAATTTTGCTTGAATTTTTCTTGTTCAACTGGGTCTCCCTTTTTATGTTTTGGACTGGGTTTTTGACAAGAATATCTCGACTTTTTTAAGTAATCCCATCCCCTTTGATTCCAAACTTTTTCTCGTCCCGTTTCCTTTTTTATCCATCGGACT
>NZ_JADBTX010000100.1:0-24447 GCF_020245945.1 Microcystis sp. M015S2 | reverse complement strand
TACCCGGCCAAGCTTTTCTGGTCGGAACCCCCTAAGCCGAGTTTTCAAGGTGCTGCGCCGTCCACTTGGTTTTCGAGACTGGCCTTTTAATTCTAACGTAAAGCCGCCGTAGAACGGCGGGGTTTCAGACCCAAAATTTCCGATGAACAACTTCGGTGACAAGGTAAGTTTTATTTGGAGTATCGCGGATTTAATCCGCGACACCTTTAAGCGCGGCAAATATCAAGATGTCATCTTGCCTTTCACCGTGCTGCGTCGCCTCGACTGTGTGTTAGAGCCGACCAAAGAGGAGGTCTTAACAGCCTACCACCAGTACAAAGACAAGCTCGACAATCTCGATCCTCTCCTCTGCAAAAAATCAGGATTTGCCTTCTATAACAGTTGTCCCTACGACTTCGAGAAACTCCTCGATGATCCCAAACAGTTGGCCGCTAACCTCAAGCTCTACATCAACAGTTTTAGCGGCAATATGCGCGAGGTGTTAGAGAAGTTCGACTTTGCCAACACCATCGACAAGCTGGAACAATCAGACCTGCTCTTTCTCGTCACCGAGCGGTTTAAGAACATCGATTTACACCCCGATAAGGTTTCTAACCTAGAGATGGGATACATCTTTGAGGAACTCATCCGCAAGTTTAACGAAGCTCTCGATGAAAATCCGGGGGAACACTTCACACCCCGGGAAGTGATTCAGTTAATGGTTAACCTCATCTTCTCCCCGGACAAAACACAGTTAAGCCAAGAATACATTACTCGCAGCGTTTACGATCCCTGCTGCGGTTCCGGGGGAATGCTGACCATTGCCAAGGATCGGATTTTGGAACTCAACCCCAAGGCCCAGGTTTTTCTCTTTGGCCAGGAAGTCAACCCGGAGACTTTTGCTGTGTGTAAATCCGACCTCTACATGAAAAGTGTGGACGGCAAGGACGCTGAAAATATCAAGTTTGGCAGCACCCTTTCCCAGGACCAGCACAGTGACAAAACCTTTGACTATCTCCTGGCCAATCCACCCTACGGCAAGGACTGGAAGCGAGATAAGGACGCAGTGGAGACAGAGGCACAAAAAGCGGGCAGCCGATTTTCAGCAGGAACACCCCGCATCAGTGACGGACAACTTCTTTTTCTACAGCACATGATTGCACGCATGAAGCCGGAGACCCAAGGAGGCAGCCGCGTGGCGATTGTTATGAACGGTTCGCCATTGTTTACCGGGGATGCGGGAAGTGGGGAGAGCGAGATCCGGCGCTGGATTTTGGAAAATGACTGGCTCGAAGCAATCATCGCTCTGCCGAATGACCTATTTTATAACACCGGCATTGCCACATATATCTGGGTATTGACCAACCACAAGGCTGCCGAGAGGAGAGGTAAGGTGCAGCTAATTAATGCTTCTGAGTTTTGGCTGCCGATGCGGAAGAGTCTTGGCAGCAAGCGCCGGGAGATTAGTTCCGAGCATATTCGGGAGATAACTGAAATTTTCCAGAGTTTTCAACCCTCGGAGGTGAGTAAG
Source organism: Microcystis sp. M015S2 (assembly GCF_020245945.1). Taxonomy (NCBI): domain Bacteria; kingdom Bacillati; phylum Cyanobacteriota; class Cyanophyceae; order Chroococcales; family Microcystaceae; genus Microcystis; species Microcystis sp. M015S2. The sequence goes on along the minus strand of NZ_JADBTX010000100.1, from coordinate 22,937 downwards.
ATTTTTGATAGGGAAGATTTCGGCTACCGCAAGATTACCGTAGAGCGTCCCTTGAGGCTCAATTTTCAGGCATCACCGGAGCGGATTGAGCGATTGAAAGAGCAGAGCGCGTTTGCTAGTCTGGCAGTAAGCAAGAAGAAAAGTGCTGAAATGAAGGGGATCGAGGAACAGGCCGGCAAAGAACAACAAAAGCTGATTTTAGCCATGCTTAATAGTTTTCCCGATACTTTATATCACGATCGAGGGGAGTTTGAAAAGGTGCTAAAGAAAGGGATGAAAACCGGGGGAATAACCGTCGCAGCAGCAGTTTATAAGGCGATTCTTTCGGCTCTTTCTGAGCGGGACGAATCGGCTAATATTTGTCTGGATAAACAGGGTAATCCCGAACCAGATACAGATTTAAGAGATACCGAAAATGTACCACTTAAACAGGATATTAATGACTATTTCGATCGAGAAGTTCTTCCCCATGTAACCGATGCTTGGATTAGTGACACGGTGCGCGATATTAGGGACGGTGCGCTCGGAAAGGTGGGGTATGAGATTAATTTTAATCGCTATTTTTATAAGTATCAGCCACCGCGAACTTTAGAGGCAATTGAAGCTGATATTAAGGAAGTGGAAGGGGAGATTTTAGCCATGTTAACAAGTCTAGAGGAGAGAATTTGAGGATGAATACTCCCTTAGTTAATTGGCCAGAAACTTTGACAATTACTCAAGAGCAGTTTCAGAAGATAGCTGCGTCTAACAGAGATTTACGATTAGAAAAAACCGCTCAAGGAGAACTGATCATTATGCCACCCACAGGAGGCAATACAGGCAGAATAAATCTCAATTTAGCCGGTCAAGTTTATATTTGGAATGAAAAGTATCAATTAGGAATAGCGTTCGATTCTTCCACTGCTTTTCATCTTCCTAATGGTGCCGATCGCTCTCCTGATGTTGCTTGGATACGTCGGGAAAGGTGGGAATCTTTAACCCCAGAGGAACAGGATGATTTTTCGCCTATTTGTCCAGATTTTGTCATTGAATTGCGGTCAAAAACTGACTCGATGAAAACCCTACGAGAGAAGATGCGGGAGTATTTAGAAAATGGCTTACAATTAGGATGGTTAATCGATCCGAAAAGTAAAACCGTTGAGATTTATCGAGCTAATCAAGAGGTGGAAGTTCTGCACAATCCCACCCATTTATCAGGTGAGAATATTCTAACTGATTTTGTTTTAGATTTGGACGATCCCCCCCACCCCCCTTCAAAAGGGGGGAGAAGCAAATAAAATAAAAAAGAGGTGTCAAAATGCCAGTGATTAAATTACGCTCTCATATCGGCGAAGATGGGATGTTACATTTAGATATTCTCCCTGAGTTTAAAGGTCAGGAAGTGGATGTAACGGTAACTGTTGAACCTATTACAGAGGAGAAAACCAAAACAAAGGAAACCTTATCTCAAGCAAGGGAAAGATTTGCTAAAGTGCGAGAACATTTTCAAGGAAGAAATTTTTTGGATAGCACAGAATTATTAAGAGAGGATAGACAAAGGTGACGAGTTTTGTTGTTGATGCTAATGTAGCTATCAAATGGGTGTTAACAGAAATTTATACAGATAACGCTTCTCGCTTATTAAGTCCCCAGTGATGAATATCTATCAGAAAACCTTGGTCATTCAAGATCCTAATCAGCTTGTTTTGTCTGATTTACCTTTTCAAAAAGGTCAGCAAGTGGAAGTAATGATTATTGCCAAAAATTATGACAGGGAAGCTCTAGCTAATAAGTTACGAGATTTCTTTAAAGAAGTCCAAGCTTTACACGCTGACAATCCTTTGACTGAAGAAGAAATTGAGGCTGAAATTGAGGATTATAGAAGAGGAAAATGAAGGTTGTAATCGATACTAATGTTGTTATTTCTGCTGCAATAGCTGACAGAAACCCAGAAAAAATAATTCTCTTTGTAGTATCTAACCCAGATTTTTACTGGATAGTATCACCGGATATTTTAGCAGAATATAGAGAGGTTTTATCCCGAAAACGGTTAAAGCTAACTAATGAGCAGAAACAATACTGGTTGACTCTTACAAGTGCCGTTACTTTTGTCGTCGATATTAATTTAGAAATTGATTTCCCCAGAGATAGAAAAGATGCTAAGTTTTTAGCCTGTGCAATTGTTAATAATGCTGATTACTTTATTACAGGAGATAAGGACTTTGATGAAGTTAAAAATCTAGGCCATACCAAGATTATTTCAGTTTCTCTTTTTCAGACAAAATATCAAATAAAATAGTAACCTAAGAGCTAGATTAATATGATTACAAAAAAATGGCAGCCTTATCCTACTTACAAGGATTCTGGAGTTGAATGGTTGGGTAAAATTCCTGAACATTGGGAGGTGAAGAAACTTAAGTATATTTCCTATCTCACAATGGGACAATCTCCCAGTTCTGATGATTATAATCATGAAGGATATGGATCACCTTTTCTTCAGGGAAATGCTGAATTTGGGAATAGACATCCACAAGCAAAAATATTTTGCGCTACAGTAAACAAGTATGCAGAGAAAGGGGATATTTTAATCTCGGTAAGAGCGCCAGTTGGTGCTTTGAATGAAGCAGACACAAGATATGGTATTGGTCGTGGTTTATGTTCTATAAGACCAAGAGATATTATTATTAGACAATTTGCTTGGTATTTAATTCAAGTAGTAAAAGTTGAACTAAATTTTTTATCTACAGGGAGTACCTATGAAGCTGTTGCTGTAACAGATATTTCTAATCTCAGTTGTTTACTCCCCCCCCTTCATGAACAACAAAAAATCGCCGAATTTCTCGACGAAGAAACCAGCAAAATTGATAAACTAATCACCAAGAAAGAGCGATTAATCGAACTTCTTAAAGAGAAGCGCACCGCACTGATTAGCCATGCAGTCACCAAAGGACTTAACCCAGATGTTCCGATGAAGGATTCCGGGGTTGAATGGTTGGGTGAAATTCCAGAACATTGGGAGGTGAAGAAACTTAAGTATATTTCCTATCTCACAATGGGACAATCTCCCAGTTCTGATGATTATAATCATGAAGGATATGGATCACCTTTTCTTCAGGGAAATGCTGAATTTGGGAATAGAAATCCAGAAGCAAAAATATTTTGCGCTACAGTAAACAAGTATGCAGAGAAAGGGGATATTTTAATCTCGGTAAGAGCGCCGGTTGGTGCTTTGAATGAAGCAGACAGAAGATATGGTATTGGTCGTGGTTTATGTTCTATAAGACCAAGAGATATTATTATTAGAGAATTTGCTTGGTATTTAATTCAAGTAGTAAAAGTTGAACTAAATTTTTTATCCACAGGGAGTACCTATGAAGCTGTTGCTGTAACAGATGTTTCTAATCTCAGTTGTTTACTCCCCCCCCTTCCCGAACAACAAAAAATCGCCCAATTCCTAGACCGAGAAACCAGCAAAATTGACAACCTAATCACCAAAACTCGCACCAGCATTGACCATCTCAAAGAATATCGCACCGCGTTAATTTCAGCCGCCGTTACTGGTAAAATAGACGTGAGGGAACATTAAAGCCATGCACATTATAACTTGCAAGGGTTTAAACGAATTTGCGGAGAGATACTAGGGTTGATTTATAGTAGGGTTGATTCATGAATCAACCCTACCCTTAGTCCCCTCTTGATAAGGGTGGTATCTGATAATTTTTAACGGCTACCTACTTAAGTAGGGTTGACTGAATAAATGTGAAATGTAGGCAAGGTAAGGGTTTTGTGGTTTTTCTCGTGAAACAGGTGCCAGATTTTGAGAGAATTGTGCTTCAAAACCTTGCGTCTTCATCAGTCTGCGTCCTGTAGGGGCGAAGCATTCGGGCAATAACCTATCGGTGAAACTGTAGATTTTTTATCCGAATGCTTCGCCCGTACTTTTTCAGCAAGCCCTACATAAATATTTCCCACTAGACATGATAACTGAGTGCGGGTGTGGTTAATAATTCAATTTGTGATTCTGCTACCTCTACCGTATCTTGAAAAATTAAGCCTTCTAAACTGTATCCATCTTCCTCACCTTCAGCCCTCTGGTAATATTCAACAACTGTTCCAATACTCCCTTTTTTTAAACCATATTCAGGAATATCTTCTCTTAAAGAAACTTGAGAAAATAGTTTAAATTTCATGTTCCTTGCTCCTAACTGGGGAATAACGTTACAAACTTTGTTTCTCGATCTGTTACCATCCAAATTGTTTTTATAGGTAAAATTCTGCCATTTGGCGCAGTTAACTCACCGGTGATTTTATACTTTTGCCCATACCTAGTCTTAGTTGTTGGCGTAGCTTCTAAAGTTAAAATCTGTTGACGCAAGTCCCGCTCAAGTTCTTGCCAGTTACCTAAAGTATAGCCTCCCAGTGCCAGATATTGTGACTTGTCATCCTTCGGTAAAAAAACCAACAAATACTGAGTAAGTTTGGTTTCAGAGATAATGGCATTAACATCTAAGTAGGGCATAATATTGACAATCAGCAGTCTAAAGACATGATATAGCGGTAAGCGCTTGAGTGAGATACAGACCAAGCCTTGCCTAGCATGGTTTATAGCTCGTGACACTGTACTTCATACGACTGCACACCGCTATAGACACCTCCGAGAAAAACTTTGAAGCCACCATCGAAGCAAGCCTCCTCAACAGTGGCTATCAGCGCCGCAGCTCCAAAGATTATGAGCGCTCACTTTGCCTCATACCCGAAGATGTCCTTAACTTCATCCAAACCAGCCAACCTCAAGAGTGGCAGAAATTCCAAACCCAGTACGGTGACGACGCAAACACCCAACTCCTCAAACAGCTTGCCGAAGTCATCAAGAATCGGGGAACCTTAGAAGTACTCAGAAAAGGCATCAAAGCCAACAGCTGCCGCTTCCAACTCGCCTACTTCCAACCCTCCAGCAGTCTCAATCCAGAAACCCAAAGACTCTACCAGAGCAACTGCTTTAGTGTCCTTAGACAACTGTACTACAGCCAGAAAAATCCCTCCCACAGCATCGATATTGTCCTCTTTCTTAACGGTTTACCCATCTTCACCGCCGAACTAAAAAACCCTTTTACAGGGCAAAACGTCCAACAAGCGATTAAACAATATCAAGAAGATCGAGATCCGAGAGAGCCACTCCTCAAGTTTGGCCTATGTCTCTCCCACTTTGCCGTTGACTCGGATCTGGTCTATGTCAGCACTCACCTCCAGGGCCATGAAACCCGCTTCCTACCCTTCAACCCCGGAAAGACTGGCGTAGCGGCAAACCCAGACCCTACCAAATTCCGCACCGCCTACCTGTGGGAGCAAATCTGGCGGCAAGATAGCTTCCTTGACCTAATCCAGAACTTTATCACCCTCGTGGAAAAAAAAGACGACAAGGGCAGAAAAACAGGAGTAAAGAGCCTTATCTTTCCGCGCTACCATCAATTAGATGCCGTGCGCCGTTTGCTGGCCGATGCCAAGGCCGAAGGGACGGGAAAATCCTACCTCATCCAACACAGTGCCGGCAGTGGCAAGAGTAACTCAATAGCATGGCTGGCCCACGGACTGGCCAGCTTGCACGATGATCATAATACCCGCGTTTTTGACTCTATCATCGTCATCACCGACCGCCGTATATTGGATCAGCAACTACAGGCCACTATTCGCCAGTTTGAACAGACCTCTGGGGTGGTGGAAAACATCGACAAAACTTCGCGGCAACTCAAAGAGGCCCTAGAGTCCGGGAAAAATATCATCGTCACCACCCTGCAAAAATTCTCCGTCATCGTCGATCAGATCCAGTCCCTCTCCGGGCAGCGCTTCGCAGTAATCGTCGATGAGGCCCATTCTTCCCAGACCGGAGAAAGTACCAAAAAACTCAAAAGCGTCCTCACCGCCACCAGCCTAGAAGCGGCCGCCGCCGAGGAAGGGGGAGAAGAGGAGGATTTAGAAGATCGGATCATTGCCGAGGCAAAAAAACGGGGAAAAATTGCTAATTTGAGTTATTTTGCCTTTACCGCCACGCCTAAACCCAAAACCCTAGAAGTATTCGGCACCAGACAACCAGACGGCAGCTTTGCTCCCTTTAGCCTCTATTCCATGGCTCAGGCGATTGAGGAAGGCTTTATTCTCGACGTGCTGGAGAACTATACCACCTACAAAACCTACTTTAACCTGCTCAAAACCATCGAAGATGACCCCCACTATGATCGCGCCAGGACCGCCTCGCTGCTGCGCCACTTCGTCGATTTACACGAACACACCATTAAGCAGAAAGTGGCCATCATTGTCGAACACTTCCATGAGCAGGTGGCCCATCAGGTGCAAGGCAAGGCCAAGGCCATGATTGTCACGCGATCGCGTCTCCATGCCGTGCGGTACAAGTTGGCCCTAGACCGCTATCTCAAGGAAAAAGACTATCCCTATCAGTCCCTAGTCGCCTTTACCGGGACAGTTAGAGACGGCGACGACTTCACAGAAACCAACATGAATAGCGCCTCCTCAGGTACTCATATCCCCGACAAAGCCACCGCAGACACCTTTCAACAAGCTCCCTACCGCTTTCTCGTCGTTGCCAACAAATTCCAGACCGGTTTTGACCAACCCCTCCTAGGCGCAATGTACATCGATAAGAAATTAGCCGGGGTTAACGCTGTCCAGACCCTCTCCCGTCTCAACCGCATCCACCCCCACAAAACCGGGACTCTGGTGCTGGACTTCGCCAACGAGGCCGATGAAATCAAAGCAGCCTTTAAAGATTACTACGACCGCACCATCTTGACGGAAGCCACCGACCCCAACCGGCTCTACGAAATCCAAGCACAGCTTGACGACTATTACTTTTACCAAGATTCCGACATCGATAGCTTCGCGCAGATATTCTTTCACCCCCAAGGAACCCAGGCCAAGCTTCATGGCAGCCTCGACCCCGTACTTGATCGTTACCTAGAAGCTTCTGAAGAGGAAAAAGTCGGTTTTCGGGGTAAACTCCAAGAATTTATCCGACTTTATGGCTTTGTCTCTCAATTACTCCCCATACCTGCTGCAGACTTAGAGAAGTTTTATCAGTTCTCCCGCCACTTAATCTGCAAACTTCCCACCTCCGCAGAGGCTCTTCCTTTGCCTATTCAACAAAGTATCGAACTAAATTCCTACCGCATCCAAGAGACCCACAGGGGCAAAATTGAACTAAAACGGGGTGTCAGGGAAACTCCTAGGGTTTATTCCCTAGGCAAGGGCCAACCTTCTGCCAAAAAGATAGAACCCCTCTCGAAAATTATTGAAGAAATTAATCGACGATTTGGTACTGATTTCAGTGAGGATGAGCGAGTTTTTATCGAACACCTTGAAACTAAACTGGATGACAGCGCACCCCTGAAAGCGAGCCTTAAGATCAATACTCCCGAAAATGTTAAACTCGCCTTTGATAACCTGGCATCCGACATAATGCAGGACATGGTGGAAACCAACTTCAGCTTTTATAAACAGTTCACTGACGACCTTGAATTTAAGGCCCTGCTCCTCGGTTTTCTCTTTAATCGATTCCTGCAGCGATCGAATACTTCCGAAGCTAAGACAGACTCAGTTTAACATTCGATCGAACTTTCCCACCCTATGCCAGTCCGAGACCAATGACAGGGGAAGGGGGGTCTTCCCCTGACATTTGAGATAAAATCGATCTAGTTAAAAATTTAATTCCGAAACTATGTTCGACGCACTGGCCGACCGCTTAGAAGACGCATGGAAAAAATTACGAGGTCAAGATAAAATCTCCTCGGCCAATATACAAGAAACCCTCAAAGAAGTCCGGCGGGCTTTATTAGAAGCAGATGTTAACCTACAGGTAGTCAAGGGATTTATTGCTGAGGTCGAGAAACAAGCCCTCGGCGCTGAAGTGATTTCCGGAGTCAATCCCGGTCAGCAATTTATCAAAATTGTCTATGATGAATTAGTCAAAATTATGGGGGAAAGCAACGTTCCCCTAGCTCAGGCCGATAAACCCCCCACCGTAATTTTAATGGCCGGGTTGCAAGGGACAGGAAAAACCACCGCCACCGCCAAATTAGCCCTATATCTCCGCAAACAGTCCAAAAGCTGCCTGATGGTGGCCACCGATGTTTACCGTCCGGCGGCCATTGACCAATTAATCACCCTCGGTAAACAGATAAATGTTCCCGTCTTCGAGATGGGTTCTCAGGCTAATCCTGTCGATATCGCCCGTCAAGGTGTGGAAAAAGCCAAAGAATTGGGCGTAGATACCGTTATCATCGACACCGCCGGTCGTTTGCAGATAGATACCCAGATGATGGGCGAACTAGCACAAATCAAGAAAATTGTCAAGCCCGACGACACTTTATTAGTGGTGGATGCCATGACCGGTCAGGAAGCGGCCAGTCTTACCCACACTTTTCACCAACAAATCGGCATCACGGGGGCAATTCTTACTAAACTTGATGGCGATACTCGCGGTGGGGCAGCCCTATCAGTGCGGCAAATATCGGGACAACCGATTAAATTTGTTGGGGTTGGCGAAAAAGTCGAAGCTTTAGAGCCATTTTATCCCGATCGCCTTGCCAGTCGCATCCTCAATATGGGTGATGTCCTGACCCTAGTGGAAAAAGCTCAGGAACAGTTAGACCTAGAAGACGCGGCCAAAATGCAGGCCAAGATTTTAGAGGCTAAGTTTGATTTTAATGACTTCCTCAAACAGATGCGGCTGTTAAAAAATATGGGTTCCCTGGGGGGAGTCTTGAAGTTAATCCCCGGTCTGGGCAAACTGAGCGGCACAGACATCGAAAAGGGCGAAAAAGAGTTAAAACGCACGGAAGCGATGATTAATTCCATGACCACGGAGGAACGCGCTAACCCCGATTTATTGGCTAAGTCTCCTAATCGTCGTCGTCGCATTGCCAAAGGTTCGGGACATCCGGAAACAGAAGTTAACAAACTAATTACTAATTTCACCAGAATGCGATCGATGATGCAACAGATGGGACAGGGACAAATGCCCGCTATGCCTGGGATGCCTGGGATGGGTGGCGGAATGTTTGGGGGGGGCAATCAACCGGGGTTTCGCGGTCAGGGTGGCAGCCCGAAAAAACCGAAGAAAATCAAGAAAAAGAAAGGTTTTGGCGATTTATAGAGGCTAAAAATGTTGAAATCCGGAGCTTAAACTGAGGTTTCTACCGTCGGCTAATTTTATCTCTCTCCCCGGGACAATTTGACCGATTATCGCCCCCTCTTCCCCCACTTTCTCCAGCAATTCTCTGGCACTGTCCGGGGGCAAACACAAAACTAACTCAAAATCTTCACCGCCGTATAAAGCCCATTCTAGAGCTTTTTCGGCTCCTACATATTCTTTCAGGGTTGGATGCAGGGGAATCCTCTCGATTTCAGCACCAACCCCACTACAGCGACAAATTTGCATGATGGCATCTGCTAACCCGTCACTGCTATCCATGCCCGCGATCGGAAATTGCTTGACAATTTTTTGTAAATGTGGTATGCAATCGAGTCTCGGTCGCGGGCGTTGATGAGCTTGGATTAATCGCTTTTTTTGGGCGGAATTTAAATTACTCCCGGTTTCAGGGTGAAAGAGTAACTCTAATCCAGCCCGCGATAAACCGTGATAACCAGTAATAACGATACTATCGCCCACTTTGGCATTAAAACGTCTAATTTCTTCATTTTTTGCCACTTGTCCCAGAGCAGTGATGCTGATGTTAATCTCCGTGGCCCGACAGACATCGCCACCGACGATCGCCGTCTGATATACTTGCAGACAAGAGCTAAGACCCCGATAGAGTCCTTCTAGCCAATCGATGGCTAGATCGGGAGTTAAAGCCAATCCTACCGTAATTCCCAGGGGTTCTGCCCCCATAGCCGCTAAATCGGATAAATTAGCCGCCGCCGCTCGCCAGCCCACATCTTCCGGAGAGGTGGTAATATCGCTAAAGTGGACGTTATTAACTAAAACATCAGTGGTGACAACCAGAGAATAACCATCCTTGAGGGATAAAATCGCCCCATCATCACCGATAATCTCCGCAGGACAATATTTTTGCAGAATCGGTAGCAATCCCTGTTCACCCAAGTCTTTAACGGTTAAATTCATAATTTCTGGGAATTGAACGATACAGCTTCTAAAAAGTCTTTAGTTAAGAGGATTGGCGCTGATTTTTTCGTAGGCACTATCGATAATTCCCCGACCGCGCAAAAAGCCGGTATTAGCTCCCGGACAAAGATAAGAGAGGGTTTCCGGACTAAAACGGTCTAAAATGTCCTTTTGCGATCGCAATTGCCGCGGCCAGTGGAAAGTTTTCGCGGTCTGTAGGGGTTGCGGTTGACCCTTAGTGTCGGGGAGAAGATGACGACCGGTAAATAAAACCCCCCCGTGATGGTGCCAGTAGAGACAGCAGGAGCCGGGAGAATGGCCAGGAGTCCAAAAACCGCTACAAGTGGGAGATAACTGGATTTCTTGGGAAAAAACGGTAATTTGACGGTGAGGAAGCAGATAAGCTTCCTGTTCCTGGAGAATAATCTCACAATCAAGCCAACTTTGCAGAGAATCGCTCTGTTTACCCTGACCCCCGCGATGGGTAAAAAATAAGTAACGGACCCCTTTTTCTCGCAGAAAATCCCGCTCGCTCTCCTCACAGCTAGGACAATCCACCAGAATATTGCCGGTATTTTCTACAATAAGATAAGAGGTTCCCCCTAGGGTTTCCCGATTAGGGGAGAAAGCGTATAAACCTTCTAGAATTAATCGAGGGGGTTTTGTGGTTTTGCTAACCTCTAAAGGAGACGATTCGGTTTCCGATCGCATGGTTTGCCTATCCAAATCACAATCAATGCGGTTTACAATTTAGCACGATCGATGACCGGGCCGGCTGAAATTAGCCGCTTTTTATTCAAGAGAAAAGAGCCGATATGGAAATGTGGTTGTTATTAGGGATTCTTGGTGGTTTCACTTATTTTATCGTCAAGCGTAGCGTGGCCAAAGTCACGACAACACCAATATGGTTAATTTGGTTAGTCCTGATGACTCCGGCTCTTATTTGGACCGGCTGGACGTTAATCTATGGAGAGGATACCCCCATGCCGGCATTTTTGCTGATCGGTCCTTTTGTGATCTGCCCTTTTTTGTATTGGTGGCTAGTACAAAAGGGTCGAGTTACTCCCCAAGAAAGCCCCCCATCATCACCGAAACAAGCGAATTTAGTCCTAGAAAATATTGATAATCCTGCACCTAAAAATGATTTAAAACCGATCACTGCCGAAGAGGAAAAATCCCTACGAGATTGTTTTCCTTGGGGTATTTATTATCTGCAAAATATCGATTATCGTCCCCAAGCAATTCTCTGTCGGGGCAAATTGCGAGCGGTTCCCGAAGAAGCTTATCAAGTGATTAAAAACAATGTGGAAAAGGTTTTTGGAGATCGCTTTTTATTGCTTTTCCAAGAAAGTTTTCAGGGACAACCTTTTTTCGCTCTTGTGGCTAATCCCTGGCAGCAAAAAACAGAAACTATAGAAACTGAAAAAGTTACTCGCCCCTTTCTTGCCCTGGGTTTATTGTTATTAACTCTCTTAACTACCACGGTCATCGGTGCGGGATTAAGTGGCATTACCACCCAACAATTAGAAAATAATTCTAGTTTATTACTGCAAGGTTTGCCCTACAGTTTAGGCTTAATTGCTATTTTAGGACTGCACGAATTCAGTCATTATTTTACAGCAGTTAAATACAAAATTAAAACTACTTTGCCCTATTTTATCCCCATTCCTTTCTTCCTAGGCACCTTCGGGGCTTTTATTCAAATGAGATCGCCTGTACCCACCCGCAAAGCTTTATTTGATGTGGCGGTGGCCGGTCCTTTGGGGGGTATAATTATCGCTATTCCTCTACTGTTTTGGGGGTTGTCCCTCTCGGAAATAGTTCCCCTAACTAATCAAAGCAGTTTATTAAATTTTCAGTCCTTAAATCCACAGTTTTCTTTTCTCTTGTCTATCGTAGCTAAACTAGCCTTCGGCAGTGATTTAATCGCAGGAAAAGCCGTCCATTTACATCCTTTAGCGGTGGCCGGTTATGTGGGAATTATCGTTACAGCCCTAAATTTAATGCCCGTGGGTCAATTGGATGGTGGTCATATTGTTCACGCCATGTATGGGCAGAAAACCGCCATAATTATCGGTCAATTAACTCGATTATTCATGTTTATTTTAGCCCTAGTGCAACCAGATTTTTTACTCTGGGCGATTATCCTCTTATTAATGCCAGTCAGCGATCAACCTGCATTAAATGATGTCACCGAATTGGATAATAAACGAGATTTATTAGGTTTATTTTCCTTGGCTTTGTTATTAAGTATTTTGCTACCCCTTCCCGAAGCGGTGGCCCGTTGGTGGGGGATGTAAGGGACCGCATCAATCAACCTGAGTTCTGGGAAAATTATCGGTCAGTTGGGGAATAAAATCCCCATCTCCTACGTCAATGTGAGTTCGATGACTCACCCTCGATCACTTTAATCCACAAAGCTGAAGGCTGACAACCGATCACCGATCACTGATATATGGTTCTCAAGGCTAATTCTCGCAGAAAAAAGCGAGTTTCCCCGCAAGGGAAGTTAGGCAAATCTAGGTTAAAATTGCTGGCTATTCCGCTAATTTTGGCGAGTTTAGGCTGGTTATACCACGATTTACGTCAGCAGTGGCTAAAACCGGAAGCGATTTTTGTTTTGGGAGGTCATGCCGATCGAGAACGTTTTGCGGCAAAATTAGCGAAGGAATATCCTGATCTACCCATTTGGGTGTCTTCCGGTAGTCCGCGACGATATGTGAAAAAGATTTTTAAAAAAGCGGGAATTCCTCTAGAACGTCTCCATCTCGATTACAATGCGCGAGATACTGTCACTAACTTTACTAGCCTAGCCGATCAACTGAAAGCCGAAGGTATTGATAGTGTCTATCTAGTCACTTCCGATAATCACATGAGAAGGGCGCGATTAGTGGGAGAAATTGTTTTTGGTAGTCGCGGAATCGTGATTAAACCGGTAACTGTTCCCTCCCAATCACCCCCCGAACCCCTAGAAAAGTCGCTCAGAGACGGTTTTAGGGCAATATTATGGATAATAACCGGTTCTACCGGGGAATTTTGGCTAAAATCCGATTCTAGTCCCCCTCAGTTCCCAACCCGATCAAAATAAAATTATCTTGACAAAATTACCCACTTTATGTTAAACAAAAACACCATTTTCGCCATCTTATTAATTTTTGTGCCGCTATCGATCGCCGGTTCCCTGTTACACTGGGGCGGAACGGTAGTTTTTATCACCGCTTGTCTAGCCATTATCCCCCTAGCGGCCTACATGGGGGAAGCCACCGAAGCGATTGCGGTGGTGGTCGGGCCAAATATTGGCGGTTTGATGAATGCCACCTTTGGCAATGCCACAGAATTAATTCTCGCCTATGTCGCTTTGCGGGAAGGTTTTATCGATGTGGTAAAAGCGACGATTACTGGCTCAATTATCGGTAATTTACTCTTAGTTATGGGATTATCGATGTTTTTAGGCGGTTTACGCTTCAAAGAACAGGAATTTCAGCCAATAACTGCCCGTTTAAACGCTTCAGCTATGAATTTAGCGGTGGTGGCGCTCCTTTTACCCACTGCCGTGGAATTTACCTCCACGGGAGTCGGGGAAGCAGTCCTGCAACGTCTATCCGTGGCCGTGGCAGCGGTGTTAATTTTCGTCTATGGTTTAAGTCTCTTGTTTTCTATGAAAACCCACACCTATCTCTACGATGTCGGGGTTGCCGGTATCGAGGAGGAAAGCACTGGAGAAAGCACCGCAAGGCCGAAAATCTGGTTTTGGTCTTTGATTTTATTGATCGTTACCATCGCCGTGGCCGTAGAATCGGAGTTATTGGTGGCATCCCTAGAGGAGGCTACGGAACAGCTAGGTTTAACGGCACTGTTTACGGGGGTGATTCTTTTGCCTATTATCGGTAATGCGGCCGAACACGCTACGGCCGTCACCGTCGCCCTTAAGAATAAAATGGATCTATCGGTATCTGTGGCCGTCGGTTCCAGTATGCAGATCGCCCTGTTTGTGGCTCCGGTTTTGGTTATCATGGGTTATATTATCGGTCAGCCCATGGATCTCAATTTTAATCCCTTTGAGTTGGTAGCAGTGGCTGTAGCGGTGTGGTTGGCTAATTCGATTAGTAGTGATGGGCGATCAAATTGGTTAGAAGGAATGTTACTCTTAGCGACCTATGCTATCTTGGCCTTGGCTTTCTTTTTCCATCCTCTCACTGCTTAGAGTTATCCCTTAGAGATATATAGACAATGACGGACGCTTTGGCTTAAGGGAGTGGTAAAACTGGCAATTTCGAGGATTTTACCACGAGCTTTCCCTAGATTCTCCTCTAAACTTAAATTATCCTGCGCGGACCACTGACCACGATAGAGAATAGCGATTCCAGTCTTTTTCAGGAAAGGCAAAGCATAGTTAACACAGATATCCACATTAGCAACCGCTCGCAAACAGACGATATCGTAAGCACAGTTATGTTTAAGGTTTTTCCCGACGATTTCCGCCCGACCTAAACGAGTTTTCGTGTTATTTAACTCTAATTTGTCAATAACTTCTTCAAGAAAATTAATCTTTTTTTGGGTGGAATCCAAGAGAGTCACCGACCAATGGGGATATGCGATCGCAATTGGCAGCCCCGGAAACCCGGCCCCGGTCCCCAAATCAATGACTGATAGGGATTTTGTCAATAGATCTGGCTGGGATTTTTGTAACCAAGCTAAACCCGATAAAGAATCCCAAAGATGTTTTTCCCAAAACTCCTCTGGTTGGGTAATTCGGGTGAGATTAAAACGTTGATTACCCTCTAAAATCAACTCATAAAGTTGTTGAAATCGCGCTTGTTGGACCCCATCGGGTTGCCATTCTAGGGTTTCTTGCCAAAGGTCAAATAATTCAGGAAGGATCATTAATTCAGTTATCAGTTATCAGTAATCAGTTATCAGTTATCAGTTATCAGGTATGAGGAGAGTGGGGAAATTTCAACTAATACCGCAAAACCCGAAAACCTCAACTATCTGTTTTTTCATTTTTCACTTCCCTCAAATGTCCTTGTTCAATTTTCCAGTGACGGTCAGCAATGGGGAGTAATTCCCCAGCATCGTGACTAACTACTAATAAAGTCCAGTGTTGTTTGAGACTAGCGAGAAGTTTGGCCAATTGACGACGCATAGACCAATCTAAACCGGCCGTAGGTTCATCGAGAAGTAACAGATTAGGCTGCCGGATTAACTGGACAGCGAGAGATAAACGACGCTGTTGACCTCCACTAAGATTGTGGGGAGAAGTATCCAGAGGAATATTTTCTAATCCTACCTCCTTTAAGGCCGCCGTTAGGCGATCGCTTTTAATTTCTGGATGACCGAGACGCAACTCCTCAAGGATGGTTTTACCGCAAAAATGACGTTCGGGAAACTGAAAAACGATTCCTCCTAATTGTTGCAGGTGCAGCACCGTTAATTCTTGGTCGCGCCAGTGAATTGTCCCTCCTGTTTTATCAGCAAAGCCTGCTAGAATTTCCAAAAGAGTCGTTTTTCCGGAACCACTGGGGCCAACAATCAGACCTAATTCTTGGGGGGCTAATTCGAGATTAATCCCCTGTAAAATGGGATTGAGAGCAGCGGGAGGATGATAAACCACATCTTTGAGATAAAGCATTGACAGGAAAATAACTGGAAATTAAGTCTAGAAACTCGTTTCTATTGTGACAGATTTTTTCATTCGCTCAAGGAGACTTTTGACCATGGTGCTGAGGTTAGGTTTAACGAAAAAAATGGCGATCGGTGCTTCCCTGGCTGTTATGGTAATGGTTAACTGGATTGGTCCCGGGTTAGCCGGAGATCCTTTCCGCAAAACCAATCCCCGACCGATTGGTGATAAGACCGAGGCCGCTTTTAACGCTATTTTTAAACAAGGTAACTATCTAGAGGCAAAAAAATTAATTGTTGAGGCCACAGAAAAGGAACCCCAAGAACCTTTGTCCCATGCTATGCGGGCCTCTCTTGCTTTTACCGACCAGGATTGGAACACCCTAAAAACCTACTCCGAGAAGACTAAGGCAGCGGCCAAGCAAATGCAGGCCAGCGACCCTTTAAGGGGAAATTTATATCTAGCGGTGGGGAGTTTTTTAGAGGGAACCTACGTTTTTCAAACCGAAGGAGCAGTATCGGCTATCCCCAGATTACAACAGGTGTTTCAGTATTTGGAAACCGCAGAAAAGGTTAATCCTACGGATCCGGAATTGAACCTGTTAAAGGGTTATATGGATTTGATTTTAGCGGTTAATCTGCCCTTTTCTAGTCCCCAAGAGGCAATTGAAAGGCTAGAAACCTACGGAAGTCCTGATTACTTGGTCGATCGAGGTATAGCTCTAGCTTACCGGGATTTAAAGCAGTATGATCAGGCTTTGCGGTTTATCGATAACGCTCTGGAAGCGACCCCCGATAATCCAGAATTAATGTATCTGAAGGGTCAAATCCTGAGAATTCAAGGCAATACGGATAAAAATACTGGCTCTTTGAAACTGGCATTGGATTACTTTAATAATGCCCTGAAAAAACAGGAACAACTCCCCGAATCGGTCAAAAAACAGTTAAATCGCGAACACCGTAAGGTACAGGAGGAGATTAAATCCCTAGAAAACACGGCTAATCGTTAAAAAAGCCTAAAAATAGTCAATATTTAGGGTTTTTATCGGTTATCAGCTTCTGAAGGCAAAAGGCAAATTTTGCCAAAACAGAAAATCCCCTCTTATGTTATATAAAGTAAAGGATTATTAAGCTTCGCGGAAGTTTATTAATTAAAGTTAAAAATATATTGACAAAAAAATTGGCTTGTGGTAAGGAGCATAATTTAGCCAAACCTCCTAGCTGATTTCTTGTCAAGGGTTCACCTAAGTGTAATTGGAGATTTCATGACGGCAACGACGGATAAATTGCATGGGGAGTTGATCACCTCGATCGAGCCAGACTTTAAACTGAAAGATATTATTAAAACCATTCCCAAAGAATATTTCCAGAAAGACCCAGTTAAAGCTTGGTTTGGTGTGATTGCGAATATTTTGGCGGTCATTGCGGGTTATGCAATGGTAGTTTATTCTCCCTGGTATTTACTGCCTTTAGCTTGGATTTTCACTGGTACAGCTTTAACGGGATTCTTTGTCATCGCCCATGATTGCGGTCATCGGTCTTTTTCTAATCGACCCTGGGTTAATGATCTTGTCGGTCATATTTTCCTGTTACCGCTTATCTATCCCTTCCACTGCTGGCGTTTCCTGCACGATCGCCATCATGCTAAAACTAACATGGTAACTATAGATAATGCTTGGGATCCGTGGGAATTAGAAGCTTTTAACTCGGCCAATCCCTTAGTGCGTCTCTTTTATCGCGGCATCCGCGGACGTTTCTGGTGGCTTGGTTCGATCGCCCACTGGGCTATTCTACACTTCAACATCGAACAATTCAAGGAGAACGAACGGGAAAAAGCCCGCTTTTCGATGATTGTCGTCCTAGTTTTTGCCGCTATTTTTTTCCCAACCCTAATTTTCTACACTGGTGTCTGGGGATTGGTTAAATTTTGGGTGGTGCCTTGGTTTGTCTATCATTTTTGGATGAGTACCTTTACCCTTGTCCATCACACAGACCCCGATATTCAATTTTCCTATCCCGAAGAGTGGAATCAAGCTTTAGCGCAACTAGAAGGGACAGTTCACTGTAGCTATCCCCGTTGGGTAGAAATTCTCTGTCACGATATTAATGTCCATATCCCCCATCATATCTCGACGGCGATTCCTTCCTATAACCTCCGCAAAGTTCACGCTAGTCTCAAAGAAAATTGGGGTAGTCACCTAAAAGAAACTGAGTTTTCTTGGGGATTGATGAAGCGAATCGTTGATTATTGCCATATTTTCGACTCCGAAACCGCCTACAAAACCTTTAAGGAAAGTCGCGGTTAAATCAGTTATCAGTGATCAGTTATCAGTTATCAGTGGGTAAGTTATCAGTGATCAGATTTGAGTTTTAAGTGACAGTATTAAATCGAATTTTCCTACTGTCTTTTCACTGATTACTGATTATTGTTTACTGGCCACTGTTTACTGATCACTGAAAAAAGCTCCCTGCTCCCCAATTCATAATTCATAATTCATAATTCATAATTCATAATTCATAATTCATAAGCAAAGATTACCAAGAACCGCGTTTACCATTGGGCATAACTGTTAACCAGTTGGTTTTTGCTAGGACGATTTGTTCTCGATTTACTTGGGCATCAGAGAGATTAGCCCCGCAAAGATTAGCGTTTTTGAGATGAGCGTGGCGAAGATTGGCTCCAGTGAGATTCGCCCCGCGCAAATCGGACTCTTCCAGGTCTGCATAACCGAGATAGGCATTATTTAAATTGGTATTTTTGAGAATCGCTTGACTGAGATTAGCCCGGCCCAAATCCGCATTGGACAGATCCGCCCCTTGTAAATTAGTTCCTGTTAATTTGGATTGAAAGAAATTTACCCCCAAAAGTTGTGCTTTAGACAGATTGAGATTCGATAATTCCTCCTGGGCGAAATTGCGCCGGCCGTTATTGTAAGCATCGAGAATCGCTTTTTCATCTAAGCGGCGTTTTCTCTTCGGTAAGGTTATATCTGGGCTGCTGTGGTCTTTGTTTTTAGATTGTATATTTGTATTGGTTGTTGAAAAGGCCATCTGCGCCCCCGGCAGATTATCTGGAGAGGCCTCTGGATTTTTATTTTTGGGGCGAAATTTAGAGTTGAGAGAGCCAGAAATGAAGGAAGTGGCTATTTGACCTGAATCTTGTGGTGGTTTCGGGGAAGTAACCATTGGAGCCGCGATTAAACTTTGGGCTAGACTATCAGCATAAGAGGTCATGTCTAAAGCATCCATTACCTCTTGGGCGGATTTGTAGCGATGACGGATGGAGACTTCCAGCATTGTTTTCAGGACTTTAGCAAACTGGGGACTCACCTTGACTAATTTTTCCCAGAGTAATTCACCTGTATTGACATCAACTTCGATAGCCTTAGGAGATCTGCCCGTGAGTAGATAGATACAGGTAACTCCCACGGCATAGATATCACTGGCATAGACGGGACGCAGGGCCATCTGTTCGGGAGGGGCAAAACCTTGGGTACCCACGGCAAAATTAGTGAAAACGTTTTGAGAGTTGGTATTAGCAATCATAGTGTTAACTTGATTTGTAACCGCCCCAAAGTCAATCAGAACCAATTTTCGATCCGTTTGCCGAAGAATTAGGTTAGCAGGTTTGATATCCCGATGAATTACCTTTTGTTTGTGGATATATTTCAAAATCGGCAACAGTTCACTTAAAAACTGTTTGACTCCCGCTTCGCTAAACGGTCCGCGTTTTTTTACCTCTTGGTAGAGGTTATGACCTTTAACGTATTCCTGAACTAGATAAAACTGTTGATTATCTTCAAAATAGTCCAATAATCGGGGAACCTGCGGATGAACCCCCAGTTTTCCCAGGGTTTCCGCTTCTCGCTCAAAAAGTTCCTTGGACATCTGAAAAATATTAGGATCGTCAGTGGAAGGTCGCAGTTGTTTGACCACACATAGTGGGGTACCTGGTAGGGACAAATCCGATGAGACAAAGGTTGCCCCAAACCCTCCTTTCCCTAAAATGCCTAGAATTCGATAGCGGTCGTGCAGAAGAAGTTTTGAACCGCAACTCTCACAGATTAACGCTGTTGGGGCGTTTTTCGGTTGAGGACAGTCAGGATTAAGGCAGTAGGTCATATAGAGTCACCAGTTGACCAATACTTTTTGGCTAACACAGTTCAACAATGTACTCTGGGAGATTCTCCTCAAGAGGGAGGGTCTCCCAGAGTCTAAAACTATACAGAAACTCTAGACAGTCAAAGTGCGCATCTAGTCTTGGTTATCGACTAAAACAACGCCTTTTAGTGTCATTGCTTAGTTAACGCAGAGGCAACTTATCAAGATAGCGGTTGCTTGCTAACTGGGATTTTTACCTAAACTCCTTTAGCTTATCACAGATTTGACAATTGGCGACCTCTACCAATTGTCAAGTAATCTTAGCTTTTCTTAATAATTCATCACCTCTAATCACTTTTTCACTTTCATCAAAGCGGCCCGGGCCTGTTCGCGGTCATCGAAATGGATTTTTTCCGTCCCCAAAATTTGATAGTCTTCGTGACCTTTACCCGCAATAATTACTCCGTCTCCCGGTTGCGCTGCTTGAATAGCCGTGTCAATGGCCAAAGCGCGATCGCTAATTACCTGCACGGTAATTTCTGGAGGAATGCCAGCGATAATATCCTCAAGGATTCGTTCGGGAGACTCTGTGCGGGGATTATCGGAGGTAACTATGGCTAAATCTGCTAATTCTGCCGCTATTTTCCCCATTAACGGCCGTTTTGTCCGATCTCGATCGCCGCCACAACCAAAAACACAAATCATCCGACCAGAAATAAAGGGACGTGTTGCTTTTAAAACATTCTCTAAACTGTCGGGAGTATGGGCATAATCGACAATGACGCTGATATCTTGGTCGGGAGCGATGCTAACCCGTTCCATCCGCCCCGGTACTCCTGAAAACTGGGGAATTTGACCGATTACTGTCTCTAGCTCTACACCACATTCTAACACTGCCGCCACCGCCGCTAAGAGATTAGCCAGATTATATTGACCCACCAGAGGAGAAGCAAAGGCTATTTCCCCTTGGGGAGTCACCATCACCCCTTCCACTCCCGTGGGTTGATAGTGTAGATCTTTAGTATAAAAATCGGCACGAGCATCGGACACACTATAGGTTAAAACCTGTTGGGGAGAGAGGGAGGCCGCTAAACGTTGACCATAGGCATCATCAAGGTTAATAATCGCCTTACCTTGCAGATAATCGGGACTAAATAATTTAGCTTTAGCGGCAAAATAATCCTCCATGTCGAGGTGATAATCGAGATGGTCCCGGGTGAGATTGGTAAACACCGTCACGGGAAAAGTACAACCCTGTACCCGTCCCTGGGCCAGTGCATGGGAACTAACTTCCATGACGGCGATTTCATTGCCGGCGCTCACTGCTTTGGCTAAACTAGCTTGTAACTCGTTAGCAAAAGGGGTGGTATGATTGGCGGTTTCTTGGAATCCTTGCCAACGGGTATAAAGAGTACCGAATAAAGCTGTGGGAATCCCTGCTTGGCTGAGAAAATATTCAATTAAATGGGTGGTGGTGGTTTTGCCGTTGGTTCCCGTCACACCGATTAATTTTAGGGTTTGGGCAGGATAATGATAGAATTTAGCAGCGATCGCGGCAGTGGCAGTAACTAAATCTGCCACAACGATTACGCAAGCATCCTCCGGGGGGGGAAATTTAGCTGCGGCTGCTGGGGAGATAAGCGCCGCTAGGGCCCCGGTTTCCAAAGCGGAACGCCAAAATTCGCCGCCATCGACGCGAGTACCGGGTAAACCGATAAATAAATCTCCCGGTTGACAAGCATGGGAATTGGTGGAAATTCCTGTAATCTCGGTTTCTAAAGCGATAGGAGAAGCAATCGGGGAAACCAGAGGGATAGTTGTTAAAAGTTCTTGTAGTTTCATAGTCAGGATTGAATCTAGGGATTGCTGCTTTTAGATTAGCCGATTATCAAAGAGGTTCCTAGTCCGAAATGGGAAGTGGGGGTGTAGGGAATTATGAATTATGAATTATGAATTGGGGAATTGGGGTGTGGGGAAATGGGGAGAATAAATAAAAATAATCTCCTGACGAGCGACTCCTAACTCCTGCCGACCGCCTCCTGATATCTGCGATAAGCTAAAAAAAACAAGGCTATAGCTTGTCAACTGTTGACGATTTTCTGCGGAGATTTTCGGGATATTTATATGCAATTCGTCGATTTTCTGGCTCTCATTCATCCTGTCCTAGCGATAGTGGTCGTTTTCCCCATTATCGGCCTCGTAGTTAACTTTGCTTGGCAAACCCGTCAACGTCGCCTAGAAACCAACGCGGGAAATAAAAGTAACATTCCGCCAGTGGTCGGGCTAGAACATCTACGCTTAGGCCGCTGGTTAACGGGTACAGTGGTAGGGGTTAACCTGTTAGCACTAGCTTACTCGGTCGTTTACGGTTTTAATGGTTTTGTCGATCAACAAAAAGAGGGAAAATTAGACTCCTTTCAGGTCATTTTTGTGATTTTGATGTTTTTTGTCACCATTGCCTCTTTGGTCTGTCTCTACCGTGCTAGACAAGGCCTCTGGCGCGGAATTTTTGCCACCTTGACTGGCATCGGTTTAATTATTATCGGTTCTCAGGATGGGGTCTGGCGACTCTCGGACCAATGGTACTGGTCTCACTACTATATCGGCATGGCGGCATCATTACTGATGATTTTCTCTCTGGCCATTGTCGAAGATATCTATAAAGACCGTTCCCATCGTTGGCGCATTGCCCATACAATTCTCAATTGTGTCGCTCTGGCTCTCTTTCTGGGACAAGCGATGACCGGTTCGAGGGATTTACTGGAAATTCCCCTCAGTTGGCAAAAACCGGCAATTTATCGCTGTGATTTCACCAATAAAACCTGTCCCGAACCGAAATCCTCAACCCCCCTCATCAACCCGATAAGTTAAACTTTTTTAGGGACTGGGAGAGGGAGAGGGTGAAGGATTTGGGAAATCACACTCAGATGTACCCGTGGTATCAATGGGTTCCTCACCTGACAGGGGGACAAGCGAGCTAGAAAACTTGCCAACAAAGGCTTCTAGCTTCTCTCGCTAGAAATAGATTTAGCAATTCTAGGCAAAAAGCTAACGAAAGAATTAGGGATAGGAGCGAGCTTACTAGGAATTATTATTA
>NZ_JADBTX010000010.1:0-22762 GCF_020245945.1 Microcystis sp. M015S2 | reverse complement strand
GTTGTTGATTGCGGTGAGCTTCTCTTTGTAATTGTTCCCGCACAGTCAACAGTTTAGATAAACAGGCAATAATGCCATCAATCGTGACCGGATTGCGATAGGGTTCCAATAAACAAGGGGTTTGAGCTAATTTGCCCAATAGGCCTAATTCAGGCGGTATTTCTGGGGAAGTCGGTCGAAAATACACATCGATTTCTTGAGTTTCTGCCGTCACATCAAGGCTGGTTTTCACGTCACCGGAAGAAGCGAGAAAAGTTTCGAGGTAATCTTTACTAAATTTATCCCAGAGAAAGCGAGTCAAGACCTAAGTGATTAAATCAATGATGAGGGTTATTTTATCATTTTAAAAGCCTGATTGGAAAAATTAGCAGCATTGCAGCTTTAGTTACAGATTTTTCCTAGTTTTTGCGCTAGAACTGAAAGGTTAATCAGCAAAAAACGCGCTCGACGAATGAAACCGCAAATCATCGTCTGTGGATTAGGTCGCACGGGTTATAAAATATTTTGTTTACTCAAACAACAATCTGCGGCAGTAGTGGCGATTAGCGATCGCCAAATGGTCTGTGAATACCAGTCTGATATTATTATCGGCGATCCCTGCTCTCCTAAAACTCTGCTGCAAGCTGGTCTCCCAGATGCAGAAACCCTAGTTTTGGCCATCGATAACGACGCACTCAATCTGGAAATTCTCACCCGCGCCAGGATAATTAACCCGAAAATTCGGATAGTTAACCGACTATTTAACGAAACTTTGGGAGAAAGACTCGATCAAACCCTCCCTGCTCACGTTAGCATGAGCGTTGCTTCCCTAGCGGCTCCGATCTTTTCCTTTGCTGCCCTTGGTAATAAAGCTATCGGTCAATTACAGCTATTCGATCGCCTTTGGCCAATTCAAGAGATAATTATCGATGAAAATCATCCTTGGTGGGGATTACCCCTCTACGAGCTTTGGGACGATCCGGCCCGGATGTTAATCTATTATCTCCCGGCTCACGACGAAATTGATCTGGTTTCAGCAGTTCTTTTAGGCAAAAAACTCCAAACTGGCGATCATCTCATTATCGGCAATAAACCGACAATTAAGGCAAAACAGCGTTTTAAACTGCAAAAGTGGCTGAGAAATCTGCTCAATCTCCGTCCCTATCAGCACTATGTCCAACCGGTAATTCTTGTCACCCTTTCCCTCTTGGGGATGATTTCCCTTGCTACCATTACCTATCTCAGCGTTAATCAAAAAATTTCCCTCGTCGATTCCCTCTATTTTTCCGTCGGGATGATTACCGGCGCCGGAGGTAACGAAAAAGTGGCCGAATCTACTCCCGATAGTATCAAAATTTTTACCGTGGTCATGATGATTGTCGGTGCGGGGGTTATCGGTATCTGTTATGCTCTCCTCAACGATTTTATTCTCGGTAGTCGCTTTAAGCAGTTTTGGGATGCTACCCGCATTCCCGTCCGCAATCATCACATTATCTGTGGTTTAGGAGGTATCGGCACCCGGATTGTGCGACAATTGCACGACCAAGGCTGTGAAGTGGTGGTGATTGAATCGGACCCCAATAACCGATTTTTGCATTCCGTGCGCTCCTGGGGAATCCCCGTCATCATCGAGGATGCGCGTTTAGTGGCTACCCTAGAAACCGCTAATATTAACAACGCCGAATCTTTGATCGTGGTTACTTACGAGGATATGATTAATGTGGAGATTGCCCTCACTGCTAAAGCGATCGCTCCTAAAATTAATCTAGTTTTACGATGCTCTCAGGAACAATTCGGGCGATCGATTCAAGAAGTTTTTGATTTTGATACGGTATTATGTCCCCGGGATCTGGCTACCTATTCCTTTGCTGCGGCCGCTTTGGGCGGTAGAATTCTCGGTAATGGCATGACCGATGATCTCCTCTGGGTTGCTTTGGCCACATTAATCACACCGAATCATCCTTTTATGGGTCAAATTGTCAAGGAAGCGGCGATGAATGCCGATTTTGTGCCACTTTACTTAGAAAAACAAGGTCAAACTATCCACGGTTGGCAATTACTGGAAATCACTCTCGACCAAGGTGATATTCTTTATCTAACTATGCCGGCTATGCGTTTACAACAGGTTTGGCAAAATACTTCCCTAACTATTCCCCAATCTTTCCCCGATTTAAAATGATTTCTGGTCTTAATTATCTGAGCAAAGCTAGTTATCGCTGTATCTTGAGTTTAGGCAGTGCTGGCAGTATTTTAAGTCTCGCTAGTGCCAGCAGCATTTTAAGTCTGGTTAGTATCGGCAGTATGCTCAGTATTGGCAGCGTCGGCAGTATTCTTAGTATTGGCAGTGTCGGCAGTATTCTCAGTGTCGGCAGTGTCGGCAGTATATTTGGCATCTTTCAATATCATTCTCTGCCTAACTATCCTGAGTAGTTCTAATGAACTACTTCTCACCGCTTCTTTACTGTGGGGCGATCGCTTTTTATGTAAACAAAATAGAAAGGTTATTAATCGGATTAAGGGATTTATGAGGCTGCGGCAAAACTAACACGACGATAAATTTCTAGCAAGGGAAGTTCAACGTTTAAACTCTCCAGAGGGATTATTTGACTAAGTTGATCGTAGGTTTGTAGTTGCCAGCGATCGCTCTGTGCGAGTCTGAAATATTGCTCAATGTAGGGTTCAGTTTGACTAACGAGCAGGTATTCACAAAAACTTGGCAGGGAACGATATTTTCTAAATTTATCACCTCGATCATAGGCTTCCGTGGCGGGGGAAAGCACCTCTACAATAAATAAAGGATTAAGAATTTCGTCTTTGCGATCGCCGTTAAATTCTGGTTCATGGTTAACAACCATGAGATCGGTATAGGTTCCACAATGATATTCAGGAATCCACAGCCGCAGATCGCTGTTATACAGACGAAAATCCCTATCTCTCAATAAAAATCCCAAAAAAACCGAGATATTGATCGCAATTGCGCTGTGGGTTGCGGTTCCTCCAGGCATAAGAATCATTTCTCCATGGCAATATTCATAACGTTCCTGAGAAGTTTCAGCGATCGCCCGATATGCTTCCAAAGTGACAGGGGTTTTGGTGACTGTCGCAATAGTTGGTTTTTCTTGAGCGATAATCATCTTTGTCTTTCTCCGATATTCTATTAATTAATTTTATGGTTATTTTTTAGGGATTGTGGGGAGGCGATCGCTTTTTATCAAAATAGAATTAGAACGGCGATCGCAGTTTTTCTGAGGTGAGAGAGAAAAACTTTTTAAGAGCAAACTATCGTTAATTTGATTGTATGTACTATAATTGAGTCGTTAAATTTAAACAAAATACTATACTGTCCTCATCGAGGTTATTGTTTATGAAATCAGAGTATGATCTCGCTAATATGAAAAGTCGTCCTAATCCTTTTGCTCAACAACTCAAGCGGCAGGTCACTTTACCTTTAAGGATTGATGTCATTGATTTCTTTGAAAAAAAAGCAAAAGAAAAAGGAATTTCTTATCAGGAATTAATTGATTTATATCTTCAGGATTGTGTGACAAACGACCGAGAAATTTCTTTTTAGCGATCGCTTTTTATGAAAACAAAATAGAAAAAGCGATCGCATTGTGAGCATCAGTTAATAAAACAATAAAGTTCGGGGTCAGGTGCTTAGGTTTGCTAATTGTTCCTGAATATTAGCTTGAGTAGAGAGTTTTTCTGATTTTTCCCATAGATCCTTGAAGATACTTTTATCTGTCTCGACAACTCTTGTTTGATAGGAAATATAACCTGATTCTGTTTGACCATTCATAGTTCTTCTCGCTGTAAAAGAATTTCTGGGAACAGATAAGTTTTCGCTAATTAATAGGTTGGTATCATCCCAACGATAGCCTTCAACATCTTTGGCTTTTTCCTGACAAATCCAAGCAACTTCTATGCCAGAGTTAAGTTGTTCCTGAATCACCTGTAAATGCTTTGGAGTCGGAACTTCAGGAAGAATAAAAACTCGTTGAATAGAAATCCCTCTTTTGATTAGTTCTTTGTTAACTTCCCAGAATTTTTGACCAAGAGGATTATCCCACCAGATGCAATCTGTCATGGAGTGAACAGCCAAGATTCGAGATTGACTTTGAGGATCAATGTGTTTGAGTAGTTGAGCAATCTTTTCTAAACGGGATTCGCCAATAATTTCAATGTTAATTTCAGGCATAATTGTGTTAGTCAAAATTGTGCCATCAAGTAGGGTTAGATTATTTTCATCTAATTTAACATCGGTCAAGTTAGCTCCCGTTAAATCAGCTTTGCTCAAATTGGCATGACTTAAATCGGCTCCTGTTAAATCAGCATTAGTTAAATTAACCATCGAAAGATTAGCCTGACTGAAGTTACATCCCATCAATTTTGCATCGGAAAGATTGGCCTCACAATCCATTAAATTAACTTGGCTGAAATTGAGTCCCCGAAAATCTCGTTCGCCAATTTTGTGCAAATATGTCAATTCTTCCGTGCGATGAATATCGGGGTGATATTCATCGGGTGCATAAACGGCAATCATCGCTTTGACGTAGACGAAAAAATAAGCCTTGAGAATATTTTCATGGGTGTGGATAGTAATCACTTCTTTACCATCATACTCAACCACCGCCTTGACAGTTGTGGCTCCTTGTTTACCCGGTGTCAACTTAGCTAAATAGATAGATTTAAGATGATGTTTAATTTCAACTAAATGAGCTAGAGCCTCATCAAAGGCAGTACAAAGTGCATCTACTGAACCTTTTTTAAAGGCCGATTCAGTGTAACGCTCTTGGGTTTTTGTATTACATAAGATAACTGTCGCAGAAGTTAAATTGTTGTTAGCACAGAGAATTTCAAAGTTCTCAATTTTCCAGCCTTGAAAAAGCCAAAGATTATCTTCAAAGAATAAGTTTTGTTGAGGCTCGTTTTCTAAAAGCTGATTGAGTTTTACTTTCTCATGTTCCATGGCAGCTTTACCGAGATTTTTGAGAGTTCTTTCGATAGATGCCGGCGAGGTATCTTCCCCTAAAAACTGTAAGAATAAGGAAGGAGAACCCACAAAAGGATACCCACTGGCAATGAATTCTCGATCTGCGATGGTGATAATACCCGCTAGGTTATATTTCTTGGCAATCTCAACTTGAATTGCCGTTCTTAAATTAACGTTGGGATATTTTTCTAGGTCAATTTTTTTCAAGTTAACTTGACCGACGTTAATTTTACTCAGAAGTTCAATGATCGAACGATTGGCATATTCTTGAGATTTCAGATTTTTGATACTATGCCAAATTTGTATTAATCCCATTTCGCGGATGTAAGGATTAATTTTTACCTCTAAAACAAGTCCCATAACCCTAGTAGCTTCACCGTTAAGAGTCGTTTGATTTCGTAATAAAAACTCTTCAATTAGATCAGTATCAATTAATACTTTCGGAGCTTGAGAATTGTTATCTTTTGATTGGAATACCTCTAAGTTATCCAGAAAAAAATCAATATTTATACTAGGATGAGTAGTTACCTTATGCAGACTAAGCTTGATTTCGTAATACACAAAATCATCGGATTCGTTTTCGAGATTATTTCTCAAATCCCAAAGTGTTTTAATCACTTGAGGATCAGGATATTCTCCTAATTTCCTTATGATTTCAGCACGGTGATCGCTGTCCTGTTTATTGTCTAGTTGAGCTAACAACCCATTAATAATGTCAGCAGGGCAACTGGCGGATGTTGTTACCTCACACAATAACTCTGTGTTTTCCATTTTTAAATCAATCTCCTTGATTGGTGGTATTCTCATTCGCACTAATTGTGTCTGACAGTAAAAGACTGCTCTGATTCAGAATTTTCAGCGTAGCGTGTGGGCAAAACTCTCACTGATTCATCGTCATTAATGTCAACACAATAGCCCTTTTTAAAGAGAATCCTTCTTAGAGAGGTAATTCCCACACGCTCACTGTCATCTAACTCAAGGTAATCCTTAAGATGGGATCCTAGATTTTTGTTGAAATCCGCGTTTAGATTTTTGCCGCTACTATGATTGAACATTTCAGCCAAGTCATCGGCGGAATAAAGTCCTGTAGCCGCCCGATAAAATATCTCCTTATATTTATCAGATAGGGGTTCGATTTCTTTCAATAAAGCCTCTAGCTTGGGTATATCCAAACCACATTTTCTTGCCTGCTTTTGGGCATCACACAGTGATGGGGGAGTTGACGAGAGCATCTTGCTGTACTTTCGAGCTAGTTAGCATATTTTGAAATGGAGTACCAACAATTATTGTTTAATGATAGCAACAATTGTTGGTTTAGCTTTGCAACAATTGTTGGTTTAACTTTGCAATATTTGTTGGTTGAGATTCTTACAGTGCTTGGAAATATCCAAACCACAGTTTCTTGCCAGCTTTTGGGCATCATATATTGATGGGCTAGTTAGCATATTTTGAAATGGAGTACCAACAATTATTGTTTAATGATAGCAATATTTGTTGGTTTAACTTTGCAATATTTGTTGGCTTAACTTTGCAATATTTATTGGTTGATATCCTTACAGTAAGTGATTATATTATGGATAATATTAAAGAAGATAGAGCGATAGTAAGAAACAGTACAAAAAAGCTGGTCGAGTGTTGCCGCACTGCCCAGCTTGAATTAAGTAAACGTTCTGCCTACCGCTTCCCGTCTTGATTATCTCCACCCTGACGTTTTGCTAGTTCGTTGATGGTGTAGATAAAAACGTAGTCGTACGGATGTATTTTTCCCAGAGCTACGCCGTAAGCAAGGGAGCTTAGGAGCATGATGACAGTGAGTAAGTTCTTCATATTGATTGACCTCCTGGCTTCTTGAGTCCACTACTAAGGTTTTAAGTCTCCTGGTGGGCTAATTGAGAGGGTTAATCCCGATGATGCGAAGCTAGGAGAGAGCCAGTATCCTCACGGGTTCTGGCTCTTTACTCATCATTATCATCCCCGAATCTTAGCCCATGAGGGTAGATTGAGTCAAGCTAATAATGTTAGGGATTCCTGACACGAGGAGCAAAACACTACTAGACAAAAACAAGGACCCTGATCAAATCAACTGCCACCTTAGCCATGAAAGCACTTAGCCACAAAACAGAAGATTTGAGGCTCGCCGATGTCTCATCCGATTACCCCGATCAATGGGTGGTCGTAGAGATCACTGGTCGCGACAAATATGGCTGGCCAGAGAAAGGTAAGGTTATTGGGTATTCAGACAATAAACGTAAGCTTATACAAGAAACTAAACATTTGAAGGGAGACTTGTATTTGTTTTATACAGGCCTTGTTGACGGTGGTAGGGTTGCTTAAAAATGTTAGAATCTATGCAAAAAACACAATCTCCTTTAGCTTTGGCCTCTCCGTTGGCAGCTGCCATTAAACGAGGCGAAGAAGCGAAGAAACGGTTCCTATCTAAGCAAGGCGGAACCTTAACCAGCACCGAGGTTTGTAGTGTTTTAGCCTGTAGTTCTTTGGAATTAGAAACTATGAGGCTCAATCATCGGGTCTTAGGTTTATCTGTCAACGAAGAATTGGTTTATCCTGCTTGGCAATTTATTGATGGCAAAGTTTTGTCAGGTTTAGACCAAGTGTTAGCCGTCTTAAAAGAAGACGGTGCTTGGACACAAATGCTCTTTCTGCTTACGGGTGATATTCGTTTAGAGGGAGCAACCCCGCTAGAAAAACTCCAAAAGGGAGAAATCGAGCCAGTGGTTTGGGCTGCTAAGTGCTACGGGAGTCATAGCGCGGCGTAATGGGTTTGCCTCCTTTTCCCCTCCCACCAGACGATTTTAGTCAGCGTCAATTGCCCGTCATTGAAACCCCAGGCCCCTGGCTAAGATTAAATAGGACCGGACACCTTTCTAGTCTTCATTTTGACCGCAGTGGTAGCGGTCGTTTCGATGGACCCAATCAGGGCTATGGGCTTCTCTATGTGGGTGATGAGTACAGTACCTTTATTGAATGTTTTGGGCGAACATTTGACGGAGCCGTAACCGTTACAGCCCTAAGAAATAGAAATCTTTTTAGAATTAGAAGCGATCGCGCTTTACTGTTGGCCGACTTAACGGGGCCGGCCCTTGTTCGTATAGGAATAGATGCCCGCATTTCTTCCGGTGATTATGAATATTGTCGGACTTGGGGGCGGGCAATTTGGGGACATCCCCAAGGAGTAGATGGGATTAGATACCGTTCTCGTCATGATGATAGTGTCTATTCCGTTGGGCTTTTTGATCGGGTTAGAAACCATTTGCAAGAAGACAACTTAGGTAATTTATACGATGATAATTCATCCTGTTTAGGTGAAATTTTGGAGCATTATGATTATGCTCTTATTCAAGAATAAGTATCTTTTTGCAATTAGACGCAATCTCCCCTATTCAGAACGGCCAAGTGTTAGGGAATTTTCTGTTAAGTTAATAGCAGCCCACTCGTCGCAAAACTTCACTGATCACTGATTACTGATCACTGATTACTGATCACTGATCCTCTTGCCCTATTTTGGTAAAATCAACTATAATGGGGAGAAGTTAATCTTTGCCAAGATTGAGCAGACTTAAACTAATCCCTCAGGGAGCAAGTAATTGAATCCTATGCTTAAAATTGCCCTTTTTGGAACCAGTGCCGATCCTCCTACTGCCGGTCATCAAGCCATACTAAAATGGTTATCGGAACAGTACGATATCGTTGCGGTTTGGGCTGCCGATAATCCCTTTAAAAATCATCAAACCAGTCTCGAACATCGTCTGAGGATGTTAAATTTGCTCATCGGGGATATTCAACCCCCAAGAGATAATATACAACTGCGACGAGAATTAAGCGATCGACGTAGTTTAATTAGTGTAGAAAAAGCGCAAGCAATTTGGGGAGAACAGGAGGAATATACCCTAGTCATTGGTTCTGATTTAGCTGGACAAATTAGGCACTGGTATCGCAGCCAAGAATTACTAGAAAAAGTCAAAATTCTTGTGATTCCCCGTCCCGGCTATCCTATTAATCAAGATGATATTGAACAACTGCAAACATTAGGGGGTGATTGTCTAATTGCTGATGTATTTGCTCCGGCTGTATCCTCAACAGATTATCGAGAAAAAGGCGATAAA
This sequence comes from Microcystis sp. M015S2, assembly GCF_020245945.1. Taxonomy (NCBI): domain Bacteria; kingdom Bacillati; phylum Cyanobacteriota; class Cyanophyceae; order Chroococcales; family Microcystaceae; genus Microcystis; species Microcystis sp. M015S2. The sequence goes on along the minus strand of NZ_JADBTX010000010.1, from coordinate 13,666 downwards.
CAGGCTGTTCCTGCACCGATTAAAGATTATATCGAAGGTCAAAAACTTTACGCATGAAACCGCAAAAGACCCTAGCTAATAAATCTCTAGCTGATTTTAAAGTCGGAGTTGATAACGTGATCTTTTCCGTTGATACCCAATTAAATCGGCTGCTGGTGCTTCTGATTAAAAGACGGGAAGAACCTTTTAGTAATTACTGGAGTTTACCCGGGACTTTAGTGAGAAATGGGGAATCACTTGAAACGGCAGCCTATCGAATTTTAGCCGAGAAAATTAGCGTCAATAATCTCTATCTAGAACAGTTATATACTTTTGGCGGTCCAGAGGGAGATTTCCCGGCAGCGGCCGAGAGTTTTGGGAAACGTTATCTATCGGTGAGTTACTTCGCTTTAGTGCGGTTTGAAGAAGCGAAATTAATCACTGAACGGGATTATAATATCACTTGGTATATGATTGATAAAGTGCCAAATTTAGCCTTTAATCACGGTCAAATTTTAGAATATGGCTGGCGAAGATTACGCAATAAAGTAGAATATAGTCCCGTCGCTTTTGAGGTTTTACCAGAATTATTTACTTTAAATGATCTTTATCAATTTTATGAGACAATTTTAGGTAAAAATTTTAGTGATTATTCCAACTTCAGAAATCGGCTCTTGAAATTAGGATTTCTCAAAGATATGGGTTTAAAAGTCTCTCGTGGTGCCGGTCGTCCCGCTAGTTTATATCGCTTTGATGAAAAAGCTTTTGCTCCCTTTAAAGAGCAACCGTTAGTTTTTGTTTAAATAGGAAAAAATATGAGAATTGCTATCGCTCAATTAAATCCCATTGTTGGAGATATCGAAGGAAATGCCCAAAGAATTTTAGAGGCTGCTCAAACAGCATTTAATCAGGGAGCAGAATTACTTTTAACCCCGGAATTATCCCTCTGTGGTTATCCCCCCAGAGACTTGTTATTAAATCTGGGTTTTGTCGAGAAAATGTCTCGACAATTGCAATTATTGTCCCAACAATTACCAGAAAAGTTAGCCGTCTTAGTCGGTTTTGTCGAAAAAAATCCCTCGGCAACGGTCAGAGGAGAAAAGCCGCTATTTAATAGCATAGCTTTGTTAAAAAGTCAAGAGATTAAACAAATTTTTACTAAACGTTTATTGCCTACCTACGATGTTTTTGATGAGGATCGTTACTTTGCTTCTGGGAAAGAAAGTCAATATTTTCAACTAACAGAAAATAATGTAAAAATCGGTGTGACTATCTGTGAAGATGTTTGGAATGATGAACAATTTTGGGGTCAACGTCAATACGCAGTTAATCCCATCGCTGATTTAGCTAATTTGGGAGTGGATTTAATCGTTAATCTTTCCGCTTCTCCCTACAGTGTCGGTAAGCAAAAATTGCGAGAATCTTTATTATCTCATAGTGCCACTAGATATAATTTACCGATAGTTTATGTTAATCAAGTGGGAGGTAATGATGATTTAATTTTTGATGGTGACAGTGTTGCTTTTAACCGACAAGGAGAAGTGATTTATCGCGCCAAAGCATTTACTTCTAGCCTAGAATTGATCGAGTTTAATCAAGATTTGTTACCCGCAGTTATTCATCCTTTACCCGTCGATGAAGATGAGGAAATTTATCGAGCCTTAGTCTTAGGAGTACGAGATTATGTGCAGAAATGCGGTTTTAAACGGGTAATTTTCGGCTTGAGTGGTGGCATTGATTCCAGTTTAGTTGCCGCTATTGCCAGCGACGCATTGGGTAAAGAAAATGTTCTCGCTGTGATGATGCCTTCTCCCTATAGTTCCGACCATTCCATTAGCGATGCAGTGGCTTTAGTTAATAATTTAGGTATCAAAAGTGAGAAGTTAGCAATTCAGGAAATTATGACCGCTTATGATCAACTTTTAGAGCGGCTTTTTGCTGGGACTGATTTCGGTATTGCTGAAGAAAATCTTCAGTCACGCATTCGCGGTAATTTATTAATGGCTCTCTCTAATAAATTCGGTCATTTACTATTATCCACTGGCAATAAATCAGAAATGGCGGTGGGATATTGCACTCTTTACGGTGATATGAATGGTGGTTTAGCAGTGATTGCTGATGTGCCGAAAACGAGGGTTTATTCCCTCTGTCGCTGGTTAAATCGGCACGGGGAAATTATTCCCCTTAATGTGATTAATAAAGCTCCTAGTGCTGAATTAAAACCCAATCAGAAGGATCAAGATTTTTTACCTCCCTACGAGATTTTAGATGCTATTTTAGCACTATTAATCGATCGCCATCAATCCGCCGAACAAATTATCGCCGCCGGCTTTGAGCCTGAAATTGTGCAGAAAGTGATTAAATTAGTTAAAAATGCCGAATTTAAGCGCAAACAAGCCCCCCCGGGACTAAAAATTAGCGATCGCGCTTTTGGCACTGGTTGGCGAATGCCTATCGCTAGTCGCTGGGGTTAGAGGGGTTTTTCAGTTATCAGCTTTTTAGCTATTAGCCGTCAGGAGATTATTTTTATTTTTTCTTCCCACGTCCCCACTTCATAATTCATAATTCATAATTCATAATTCCCTCTCCCCACTTCTCACTTTTCTAGGGGTATTCGTGGGAGAGGAAGGGTAAAGAGATTAATTCTCCTGTTGCCTCGCCGATTTGTACTTTTAAACCCTCTCCTCCCGCTTTTGTTTTCACATAACCCAAGCCAAAATCCTCCAGCACACTGGTGAGTAAACCGACTTTTTGCGCTTCTAAAATAATCGGGGTATTGCTGGGGACGGGTTGGCTGAGTTTTATGCCCCAAAGTCTTTGTTTTACGCCTTTATAGGTGTTGAGACGGGCGATAGTTTCTTGACCAATATAACAGCCCTTATCAAAAACGATCGCTCGCCATAAACCGGCCTCTAAAGGGTTATAGTCTTCGGTTAATTCTCGATCGACTGCCGGTCGGCCCTGATGGATTCTCAGGTATTCCCACACCTGCTCATCGGCGGGAGTAACGCCATTTTTTATTAAATTTTCCCAGAGGGGGCCCGCTTCGGCGGCGGCAACGATTAAAGTATATCCGGGTAGGTCTAAGCCGGTGCCGACGGCCACTCTCAGGGGGGGTTCGGAAAGGAGATAATGACTATGCTGCACCCCCGTTAAAATCTGCTCTGGAATGGCGATTTTTTGCAGGTATTGCCCGCTTTCAGTACCGATTAGGGTGACAATGCCAAAATTATCGGTTAAGTCGCTAATTTCCACCTTATCGAAGGGGAAAATATAGCGATCAATCAATTCCAGTAAAAATTGACGACGTTGGGGAGAAACGAGGATGAGGAGGGAATCATCGCCAGCGTAAACTGTGACAAAATCGAGGGTACGACCGGTAGAGTTAAGGAAAATTGTCTCACAACCCTGACCCGGTTTCAGGCGATCAATCGCGTTACTGGTTTGATTGTGGAGAAAACGCAGTCGATCCTGGCCTTTTAATTCTAATAAACCCCAATCGGAGCGATCGATTAAAATTGTTTGGGATGCTAAATTTTGGGGATCATTACTGTAATTTTTCAGAAAATTAGCGGCATACTCTGCCTTGATCGTTTCTAAATCTGCTTTCATGGAGGTAAATTAGCGAATAATTGCTTAATAATGCGCTCGGTTTTCGTTTCCAAACTCTGCCAATCTAGTTCACCGGTGGGGTCGAGGAGACTGGTATCGATGGTGACGCTCTCTCCCTCATCGGTGGGATAATCGAGAAAACAGACTTGAAAACAAAGTTCCCAAATATTTACAGTAACGGAGCGATCGAGATAAGTCAAACAGAGCAGATAACTGGGATAGGGATCTTGAATTTCTGTATAGGTTCCTTTCCAGAGGGAATTTTCTAGCTGTTTACGCAGATTATCCAGCACCCGAATAAATGCCGGTTGCATTAATAATTGTGCCTGTTCCCAAGCGATAATATCTTTAAATTTTGGATTCATCTTATCAGTTATCAGTTATCAGTTATCAGTTATCAGTTTACTGTTTACTGATAACTGATATAGCGGTGTGCAGTCGTATTAGGTACAGTGTCACAAGCTATAAACCATGCTAGGCAAAGCTTGGTCTGTATCTCACTCAAGCGCTTACCGCTATAACTGATTTAGGCTGTTACTAGGGTTGCTTCCTTAGCTGCCATCATTTTCATCAGGTCTAACATCCGGCAGGAATAACCCCACTCGTTATCGTACCAAGAGACGACCTTAAAGAAATTGGCATTAAGTTGAATGCCAGCTTTAGCATCAAAGATACTGGAATGGGGGTCGGTGATAAAGTCACTCGATACCACTTCCTCATCGGTATAACCGAGGATACCTTTCATCGGTCCTTCGCTGGCGGCTTTCATAGCGGCGCAGATTTCCTCGTAACTGGTGGCTTTTTCGGTTTTAAAGGTTAAATCCACCGCCGAAACGTTGGGAGTTGGTACACGGAAGGCCATACCGGTTAATTTGCCTTTTAGGGAAGGAATAACTAGGGTTACTGCTTTGGCTGCCCCCGTGGAGGAGGGGATAATATTTTGACCAGCGCCGCGACCACCGCGCCAATCTTTTTTCGATGGACCATCGACGGTGGGTTGAGTGGCGGTCATCGAGTGTACCGTGGTCATTAATCCTTCCGCTAGTCCGAAGTTATCGTTAATAACTTTGGTGATCGGGGCTAAACAATTGGTGGTACAACTAGCGTTAGAGACGATCAGATCCTTAGCGGGATCGTACTCATTGTCGTTAACGCCTAGTACAATAGTACGAATTTTGTCGGGATCTTTGGTGGGTGCGGAGATAACCACCCGTTTGGCCCCAGCTTCTAGGTGTTTTCCGGCCCCTTCGGCGGTGGTAAATAAACCGGTGGACTCGACCACATAATCGGCCCCGGTTGCACCCCAGGGCAGTTGAGCGGGGTCTTTAATCGAGTAACAGGGGATAAACTTACCATCCACGACGATGCCATCTTCTTTTGCTTCTACCGTACCCTGAAAACGTCCGTGGGTGGAGTCGTATTTGAGCAGATAGGCAATATTATCGGGGGGGACGAGGTCATTTATACCAACAAACTCGAAATCAGGATTTTGGATACCCGCCCTAAAAACGAGGCGACCGATACGACCGAATCCGTTGATGGCGACTCTTACTTTTGTCATGAAAAAAACTCCTTTGCAGCTGCGATAAGCTTAGGCACGATCAAGAAAAAACAATCCGAGAATTGATTAGCCTGTAGAGAATCACTATATATGCTAATCAGCTTTTATCGATCGCTAGATGAAGTATAGAAAGATTTTAAGTTTCAGTGCTTCCAAGATAAAAAATCATCAATTTGCTACCCTAGTCCTCCCCGCCACCGGCATCGAGAAAACCTGATGTTGGCCTTTGCCGACAAACGAAAATATGATTATATAGCCTTTTGGGAAAAGCCGACATTAAAAAATCATTAAAAGCTTTCTGAGAATGATTGATACCTAAGTTAAGAACATATTAATATGCCTTTAAAAGCCATTTAAAAACCCCGCCCGACTGACATAAATTCCCCTAGCCGGATTGGCAAAATATAGCTTATTTTAATAGTTTTTTACGCCCCAAAAGGTTAGACTCTTGATTACAGTTTGAAAACTGACCGAGGGTTAACCCTCTCGATGGAGAAATTGTCTATCAACTCTCTTAATCTCATCCCTTATAGATATTGGAGAAATATTCATGGTATCCGCACCAGAAAGACCCTTAACAGAACAAAATCCCCTTTCTCAAGACGAACTCTATAAAACCCATGCCTATTGGCGCGCTTGTAACTATTTAGCTGTAGGTATGATTTATCTGCGCGATAATCCCCTGCTCAAAGAACATCTTAAACCCGAACACGTTAAGTATCGCTTACTTGGTCACTGGGGAGCAAGTCCGGCCTTAAGTTTTACCTACGTTCACCTCAACCGTTTAATCAAAAAATACGACCTCGATATGATTTTTATGGCCGGTCCTGGCCATGGAGCGCCGGGGGTACTCGGTCCGGTTTATCTAGAAGGAACCTATTCGGAAATTTACCCCGATAAAAGTGAAGACGAGGAAGGATTACAAAAATTCTTTAAACAATTTTCTTTTCCCGGTCACATCGGTAGTCACGTCACCCCCGAAACCCCCGGTTCTATCCATGAGGGCGGCGAACTGGGTTATAGTGTTTCCCATGCCTACGGTTCTGTTTTTGACAATCCCGACCTAATTACGGCCGTGGTGGTGGGTGATGGGGAAGCTGAAACCGGTCCCCTGGCCACCGCATGGCACTCGAATAAATTCCTTAACCCGATTCGCGATGGTGCGGTACTGCCAATTTTAAACTTAAACGGTTATAAAATCGCTAATCCCACCATTCTCTCCCGTATTTCGACCCACGAGTTAGAAAGTCTCTTTGTCGGTTACGGTTACACTCCCTACATCGTCGAATGTAAGGAAGATGAAGACCTCATGCACTGCCATCAAAAAATGGCCGCTACCCTAGAACACTGTATCAATCAGATTCGCTCCTATCAACAGGAAGCTCGCAGCACGGGTATTGCTAAACGTTACCCCTGGCCGATGATTATCCTCCGGTCTCCCAAGGGTTGGACAGGTCCGAAAAACGTTGATGGTCATAAAGTGGAAGGATTCTGGCGCGCTCACCAAGTCCCCATGGGTGCTATGCACGAAAACCCCGACCACTTGAGAAAATTAGAGGAGTGGATGAAAAGCTATAACCCGGAGGAACTATTTGACTATACCACGGGTCAATTTAAGCCAGAATTTAAAGAACTCGCTCCTAGGGGTCATCGTCGCATGAGTGCTAATCCGCACGCTAATGGCGGATTGCTGCGTAAAGACCTAAAAATGCCCGATTTTCGTCAGTATGCCGTAGATGTCACCCACCCGGGCCAAGTGGAAGCGGAAAACACGGGAGTGATGGGGGTATTTTTGCGGGATGTAATGCGAAATAATATGACTAATTTTCGCGTTTTTGGTCCCGATGAAACTGCTTCTAATCGTTTAGCGGCTCTCTATGAAGTGACTAAAAAAGCTTGGTTAGCTGATACCTATCCAGAGGATTTAGATGGTAGCCAATTATCTCCCGATGGTCGGGTGATGGAGATGCTGAGTGAACATACTTTAGTCGGTTGGTTAGAGGGTTATTTATTATCCGGTCGTCACGGTTTATTTCACTCCTACGAGGCTTTTGCTCACGTTATCGATTCCATGTTCAACCAACACGCTAAATGGCTCGATATCTGCAAAAATCATGTGACTTGGCGCGCTTCTGTTTCCTCTTGGAATCTGTTATTATCCTCGGTGGTTTGGCGGCAGGATCACAATGGTTTTAGTCACCAAGACCCCGGTTTTATCGATTTAGTAACCAATAAAAGTGCCGACGTGGTGCGGGTTTATCTTCCCCCCGATGGTAACTGTTTATTAAGTGTGGCTAATCACTGTCTCAAGAGCAAGAATTACACTAATATTATCGTTGCTGATAAACAGAAACACCTGCAATACTTGACCATTGAAGAAGCAATTAAACACTGCACCAAAGGTATCGGTATTTGGGATTGGGCCAGTAACGATGATGATGGAACTAATCCCGATGAACCGGATGTGATTATGGCTTGCTGTGGGGATATTATCACTAAAGAATCTTTAGCGGCAACGGCAATTCTACGGGAGGAATTCCCTTACTTAAAAGTTCGCTTTATCAACGTGGTTGATCTGTTTAAATTACAGTCGGAAAGTGAACACCCTCATGGTTTATCGGAACGGGATTTTGATAGTTTATTTACCACTGATAAGCCAATTATCTTTAATTTCCACGGTTATCCTTGGCTGATTCATAAACTTACCTACCGTCGCAGCAATCAAGAACGTATTCATGTGCGCGGTTACAAAGAAGAAGGGAATATTAATACTCCCCTAGAATTAGCCATTCGTAACCAAGTTGATCGTTTTCATTTAGTAATCGATGTCATTGATCGCGTGCCGAAATTAGGTTCTGCTGCCGGTCATGTGAAAGAACGGATGAAAAATGCTATTATCGATAATCTCGATTATGCTTTTACCAATGGTATCGATAAGGACGAGATTACTAACTGGAAATGGCCTTATTAATTAGGCTAGAAAGTGGTTTAGGTGATGATAATTTATTAGTTTATCGATAAATTTCATCTTCCTATTCCACCTAAAAAATATTCTTGATTTTCTACAGGGTGAGAGTATCTCAAAAGCTATTGACAATTGGACAATTTTGTGATCCGCATGGGTATTTTAGGTGATACCAGTCAATCAGAATAGTTACGAAATCTTAACAATTGAGATGGCAAATTCTCCTCAAATTTGGATCATTTCATAATCAAAAGTTCATTACCAGAGTGAAAAAATTAGGCAAAATGGTGATAGTCACTTTACCTGTTTTTAAGGCAGGCTAATTTATCGACGATGACTGGGTGAAAATTAATCATTAAATCAATTTATCACAAGCAATCGAGGGTTTTACTCTTGTGTTAATGTACCTTAAAAAGGTAGCTATCACTTTATTTTAGCTTTTGGAAATAAAATTAAGATAAAGCGTACTAGAATAGATAATTTCTTCGTTTGAAAAAACGCATTCAATCATCTATTTTAATAAATGTTCTATTTCTTCATCTGTAAAACCAAATTGTCTAAAAATTCGTAAAACATAAGCAGGGGACATTTCTTTTGCACCTATATCAATAGGAACGATTCGACGTTGATTATACAATACTCTACAATATAAACGAGGATCACCTTGTCCTTCTCGATAAAATTGACAGCCTCCTTTTTCAAGAATTTTGATTAGTGCTTTGGGTTTAAGAGAAGGAATATTTTTAGGCATAAACTTTTCTGAGTTCGTAAGTTTCGGGAGTTTCAGAATCTCCCACAGTTAAAAATTCATGAAGTTCGTCTATAGGAATAGGACTGGTATATATATTGGCTTGATCATGATAAATCTCCCAAAAAGATTCAATCGCTTCTTTTAGTTTCTCAATAGCTTTTTCCTGAGTTTCTCCTTGTCCAACTAATCCATTTTCAAGACATAATGAGACCCAATAATCTGCACTTTTTCTCAGAATAACGGTATAAAAGTTCATGGTGATTGTTCCGTTGAAATTTTAATCGGGGATTAGAATTTACTCCAGCTTAATTTTAACGCAAAATCAACCCAACAAACTCCCCTGACCTCAATCTTTTAAATTAACGTCTTTGGATCATTTCATCAATAGACAATAAATAAGGCGCATTATACTTTGTTAATGCACCCGATCAGAAAAGCGATCGCTTAGGATAATATATGATTATGCAATTACTAAAACAGACTCGGTAGAATTATCGCTAAATCTCTTAATAGCTTGTTTATGTTTTAAAATAAGACTGATTAGATGATAAGTGGTACAATTTCCAATCCTCAACCAGATGAACTTTGGAGGTTGGCCATACAACAAACTCCGTTGATAAAAATCAGCATCTTTCGAGACAATTATAAATCCATTGATACGCGCATATTCCCAAATCCTTTGATCGGGAAACCCTTTTAGGCTACAATCTCTAACATGAGCGCTATCGGGAAAATGTGATACCAGTAACAGAGGTAGTTTAGGTGATAAATTTTCGTCAAATAGCAGTTTCATAGGGAATAACCATTAAACGACGATCCCGCTCGGCGGCAAATGCAAAACAGGCTTGTATATCTTCTAAGGTAAGATCGGGGAAATCATCTAATATTTCTTCAATAGTCATCCCTCCTCCTAGATAATCAAAAATATCTGCTACTGCAATACGAGTATTGACAATGCAAGGTTTGCCACTGCGAATGTCTGGGTTAATCACAATCCGATCTCGATATTTAGCTGCAAAAGACATAGTAATAACTGTTGTTGACTAATGATTATTATAGCTTAATGTTAACTGTACTTTAAGCTTGATAAATCTTAAAACTAAAGCCCTCGACTTTTAGGTTTCAAAAATTCTATTATCAATAAGCTGCATTACACTACCTTAATCCACTCTAAAAGAGCGGCGATCGCATTTTTGATGTTAAACTAAGATCAGAAAACTTTTTCTATCATTTATGAAAAAACTTAGAGTTTATATTGATACATCAGTCATTGCAGGCTGTTTAGATGATGAATTTTCCTTAGAGTCCAATCAATTGATGGAAGCCATTAAGCAAGAAAAGTTTATTTTGTTAATGAGTGATATCATTGTTAGCGAATTAATTAATGCCTCCCAAGCGGTTAAAGATATTTTATTATCGATTCCGCAGAGAGTTATTGAAGTAGTTAAGATAACAGCTGAAGTTTTACAGTTAAGGGATGCTTATATTAATGAAGGAGTTGTTACATCAAAGTCTATTAATGATGCTACTCATGTAGCGGCTGCTACAATAGCTAGAGCGGATGCAATCATATCATGGAATTTTAAACATATTGTGCGCCTAGATAAAATGAAAGGCTATAATCAAATTAATTTACTCAATGGTTACGGGATTTTGACTATTATTTCTCCTTTAGAGGTAACAATTGATGAAGCCAACGACAATTAAAAAAAGTTTTGACTGTTTAGCTTTTAAACAAACCAGCCAAGAAAAAATGGCTGAAGACATGAAAAATCTCAGCTATTCAGATCAGATTGAATATCTTCAAAAAAAGATTAATGAAAGTGATTTAAAGTTATGGTGGGAATCCATCAATAACAAGAAATAAGGCGCATTATACTCTGTTAATGCACCCAATAAAAAAGCGTGCTGCTACGCAGTGCCTTCAGTATCACACTCAGTCTCCAAAAATGCTCTCAAATATCTCACGCTTGACTCTAAAGTTAATTTCTCTAAGTCTTTGATAAAAACTCTCCAAATTTTCAATTTCTATCTTTCCTTCTTTGAGAAGTTTACGAATAATCGCTAAAGTTCCTTTAACATTTAAGCCTAAGCGTAGTGCTTCTTTTCTTGCTGCAAAGTCATCAAGGATGATATAATCAGTTTGTAATTCTATTCCTAAAGTAATGGCATCAGATTCACCTTTCCCTAAACGTTCATTTAAACTATTTGCTAGAGAGATTAATTTAATATTTAGGATAGTTAATTTCTGTTGATTGATCAGCTTATTAAGAGTCTCTGAAGATTGATCTTGTTTGGCATTAATTTCTTGTTGTACGGTTGCAGGCAAATAAAAATTATCATTAGAATCTAGGAATTTTTCTAAAAATCCTAACTGAGACAAAAAGATTAAAGGGGAAGAATTGAAAACAATTTTCATAGAGATTACCATTTTTTTTCTCTATCTATGTCTTCTGTAGTAAGATAAGAAAAATCGATTCCCATTAATTCTAAAATTTTCAAGAACATTTCTGTATCCATTTCCATGATTTCTGCGGCTTTATGAAGACTGATGATGCGAGAAACTAAAGCACCCACCACAAAAATAAATTGTTCTTTTTGTTCAATATTATCAAATAATTGTATTTCGGCGGCAATTTCTTGAAAAGTAATCGAAGTATTCATTGTCTTGCTAAGTTTCATCAATTAAGACATATCTAACTTAATTTTAATGCAAAATCAACCCAACAAACTGCCCTTATCTCAATCTTTTAAATTATAGACAACAAATAAGGTGCATTATACTGTGTTAATGCACCCGATCAGAAAAGCGATCGCCCTTCCAATATTCTGCCAAATGCGATCGCAACTTCCCATTTTTACAGAAAAAATGATAATATAAAACTCAAATTTGAACTATTGTTGTGGAAAGATACTAAGATGACAAAGTTACAATTAATTCAAGCGGAAATTGAAAGCCTTACTTCTGATGAATTTTTGTATTTAAGAAATTGGATCAATAATTTAGACGATCAACAATGGGAAAAACAAGTTGAGGAAGATTCCATAGCTGGAAAACTTGATTTTCTAATTGAAGAAGCATTATTTGAAAAAAGCAAAAATCAATAACCATAACAATATGTAAACGAATAATTTTAGGGCGATTTTCCCTATCATCATAATGACAATTAACGGCATCTTTTACCATTTCTCGTAAAGATTGTAAATCATCGGCTTCGGTAAAAATAGACTCGCCTAATGCCCTTGCTGTATATCCCCCTTCCGGTGCATCTTCCACTAAAAAAACTATTTCTGTCATATTTCCTTCTTGACTCTCTAAATTTTTGCAGTAATTTTAATTATAGTTTGTTTAGTTTTTTAGATAGCACTTTTTAAAGCTTACAAGATTAGCATTCGCCGTTTATCAACCCTAATCGCCTCTTTATTGCCAAAATGTAGTTAAACAAAGTGCAACCCAACACCAACCAAATAAATTAATAGTTGATCCTGTTGGGTTTCGTGCCTCAACCCAATCTACCAGAGCGGCGATCGCTGTGTTATCTTAAATCGCTGTAAACATCCAATAGGAAATGATCAACTAAATCCTGAATTAAATCACAATCCTTTTTGAATTTTTGGTCAGCATAATCAATTAGCTTCTGTTTAGATAATTCATTAGGGGCATTGTCAGCTTCTTTGAGTCCCCTTGAGTACATCTGGACGGCATCTTTAATTCGCTCAAACATTTTTGCACTAAATGATTGATAAATTGTTGCTATACGCTCTTTTGTTTGTGCATTTAGATAGATTCTTTTTTGAGATAGTGCTGCGGCTATTTGCATTTTTAGGTCTTCTCTTTGTGCTTTAGCTAATTCTTGAGCATCTATTTCTCCATTTAATAGCTCTTCTTTATGAGTTGTGATAGAAGTAGGTTCAAATCGAACAAGCGAAATTTCACTATTATTAAATAGCATAATTTTTACCTTTAAATAAAGTTAGCTTTTAAGTTAATTATAGCAATCTATTTATTTGCTGTCAACAGAGTTAAAAATGTTCATAATATCTTCTTGAGTTGCAGTCTTGCTTGTGCCATTATCTTGATAGTTTTGTGACTTATTTTTCACTTTAGGGGTTGAAAAACTAGATTTCCATAAATCATCTATTGGAGTTCTACCTTGTAAATTTTTACTAGAGTTACTCTTGGGCTTTGTTTGAGGATTTGGAATATTGACCGTAGTTGTTCTATAGCTATGTGAAGTTGCTTCTTCTTCTGCTTTTTTCCTTTCTACTTCTGTTTTGAATTTAGTAAGGCGTTCATTACACAAAGATTCGTAAACTCTTTCTACTTCATGTTCAAATTGGTCTTGAACGTCCTTCAGTCTATTTATCATACTCTGGCTCATGGCATCCTCATTAAAAACAGTATAGTAAACTTCATTGGCAGACTTATTCATAGCATATTTCATTTTTTCTTGATCTTTAGCTTCATGTTCTAACCGCTCTAATGCTTTACTGTAGGAATCATCAGTAAACACTAAAGTCTTAATTAAAACAGCCCCTGATCCCATGAGTGCAGTAACGGCAAAAAACAAAAAACTAAGTAGATTATCCGTCCAACGAGCCTCGTTCATAATGTAGTTGAACTGATCAGGAAATTTCAATTCTGCTTTGGTAAAATCCCTGACAGGGGGACAAGCAAGCTGAAAAGCTTATGTAGCATGGAATACAGACACAGACTCCCAAAAAAGATAAGTCATATTTACTATATATGACCTAAATAACGAAAATGATAAGTGAACTATACCAGAAAGTCTTAGAG
>NZ_JADBTX010000001.1:0-44577 GCF_020245945.1 Microcystis sp. M015S2 | reverse complement strand
GGGCTACATCAAATGTTCCAAAAAAATATAGAAGAGCTAATGCAAATTAGCCGCTATCGGTTGAAGGATTACATCAAAGGACAAAGAGCGATATCGCTTGCCCTATCTACCTTCTAGCTCGCTTGTCCCCCTCTCAGGTAAAATCCCCCTGTTCAAAATCTTGTTTTTCTTGAATTAATCTCTCTCTATCGTCTTCAAGAGGAGTCTTACCTTCTAAAGCTTCTTTAAGAGCCTGTTGAGCTAATTTTTCTCCGTTAATAAATTCCCAATTAGGTTTAGGTTGTCCAGAAACAACCGTGGTTCTTAACTTTGGATTTTCAGAGTAGTAACGTAGGTCTTTTTTAGCTTTATCAATAGTTTCTTCTTGAGCGTCAATTTTTTGATCTATTTGTTGAATTTTTTGATTAACCTTCTCAATATTCTTAACTTGAATTGCTCCAATTAGCATAAAAGTACTAAGTGGTACAGTTAAAATACTAGAAAAAGCAATGTTAATAGCTAATTTCACCCAAAAGGTTGCGCTGAATTTATCTCTAAAAGAACTATTATTGCCTTTCTTTCCCTCTTGACTAGAAAAACCTAGAATACTACGATCCATTCCCCACATAAACCCTCCTGCTAGGATGGCTCCAAAAATGCCTCCAGTAGGTGAACCAAGGGAAATTAAAATAAAAGTATAACCACCAAACGTAGCAAGCACTGTAGATACCATAGCCATTGCCCCTAGACCAGCATAAGCTTTTCTGGCGTGACTTGGTAATATCTTGTTATCTGCTCCTGTCCACCAAATCAAGAATGATTGAGGGATTACAGAAATAGACCTAAATATTGAAGACAAGAATTCCATAAACTGTTCAGTATCTAAATCACTCTTTAAGACTGCATGGGAGAAGGAAGCAGGAAGCTTGAGCATTTGTACTAAAATAGCCAATACGCAGTTTAAATGCAGTACAGCCTATTGACTTTCCTGTTGCTTATCTCTCTCGTTACTCATTGTGTTTCAAAAAAGCTTATACTTCATAGTCAAATAGGCTTGTTTTTCTCAACCCCCCGAATACTTGATACCAACTTGACTTAAAATCTGAACCACTTTGGTTGCATCATAACTGGGGACTTCTATCTGATCCCCTGAAATTGAGGCATTTGAACCCAATGAACCGACGATTTTTGCCTTAGCTTCTGATTTTTTAGAATCGAGCGCATATTTGTCTAAAACGAACTTCGTCATAAAATACCTACGTTAAACTGAGACATAAGCAATAATACTTAGAACTAGCGTCGCTGAGTTAGATATGGTTAGTTTTAGGTCTGTTTTGCTTAACTACATTCCATCATGCCAAACGCTTCCAAAAAGTGACAACCCCTAAACATCGGATTTTATCGGGAGTTTTGTCGGGTAAATTTTTCTGAAAATTGGAAAAAGTGGGATTTAGTTGGGCTATAATACGCAAAAGTCTTTTGCTGTGTCGATTGTATGAATATCACGGAAGTTTTACAACTGATTGACGAACGCCTTATCGAGCGAGATAAAAAGCCACTAAATACTATCCAGAAGGCTATTTTTGAAGGGAGTTGGCAAGGACAGAGTTATCAAGAAATAGGTAACGAATATCACCGCAGTGAGACTCATATTAGAGAGGAAGGCGCTAAATTATGGAAGCTTTTATCGGATGCTTTTGGGGAAGAAATAAAAAAATCTAATTTTCGTTCTACCATAGAAAGAATGAAGATTAAATCATCTCCAAATTCTTTGAATGTTGTAAATAGTAACAATAACCATTTTTGCCATACACAAACCTTCACTTTACCCAATGGCAATGACTTAAATAGTAATAATAACTCTCAATTTGAATCAATCTATCATGATCTAACCCTTGCTCCTCAAATTATTGACTTTTACGATCGAGAAAACGAACTAGCAACAATCTCGAACTGGGTGTTTAAGCAAAATACTCGCTTAATTGCCGTTTTGGGATTAGGGGGAATAGGAAAAACCACCCTAGTTAAACGATTTATTGATCTCAATTTAGAACAATTTGAAGTGGTGATTTGGAAAAGTTTAAAATTTCCCAAGTCTTTAGATTTATGGCTAAATGATTTATTGAATACTTGCCAAAAAGAACCGAAAGAAAGCACCGATAACAAAATTCAGCAATTGTTAGAAGTTCTAAGCAATCATAAATGTTTAATCGTCTTAGATGATTTTCAAAATCTTTTTGCTGTTGGTCAAATGGCGGGTAATTATCAATCTGAATATAGCAGTTATCAACATTTTTTAAAACTGATTGCAGAAATCCAACACCAGAGCCATTTTATTCTCATTAGTCAAGAAAAATCCGCAGAAATGAACTATATTAATCAGGAAAATTCTCCTACTCAATGCTTAGAATTATCAGGATTTGAAGCGATTGATTTTCTGAAAAATAAAGGTTTACAAGATGGAGAAAGATGGTTTGAATTAATTCAATTATACGAAGGTAATCCTCTTTATTTAACTGATATTGCCGTTTTGATTAAAGATGTTTTTGATGGCAAGGTTAACGATTTCTTGGCAGAAAATAGCTTAGTTATTACAAAAAAAATGCAGTCTCATTTAAAACAAATTTTTGGTCGCTGTTCTCCCCTTGCCCAACAAATCGCCTTAGAATTAAGTAAAGTTGATCAACCTTTATCTAGAGAGGAGTTAAAAAATAACCTAGATTTATCTGTCAGTGATTTAATCAATGGTTTACAATCCTTGCAACAACGTTATTTAATTCAAAGGGAGCAAAACCGATTTCAATTATCATCTATTTTTAAAGCGTATATCAAAAGCGATCGATTGTAATATTTCTTAGAGGAGATCGAGTCTGAAAAAGAACCCTTCCAACCTCTTAAACTGATTGGTAACAATTAGAGGCAATCAGCGATATTGATAGGGATGTGTGAGATTAGTCTTGAGATAATAAATGGCTGGTTATAATTAAATTAAAAATGAATTTTAGGTTCGATCCCCCCTGCCCCCCTTGATAAGGGGGGTGCCGGTAGGCGGGGGGATCTCCCTTGATAAGGGGGGTTCGATCCCCCCTGCCCCCCTTGATAAGGGGGGTTCGATCCCCCCTGCCCCCCTTGATAAGGGGGGTTTGATCCCCCCTGCCCCCCTTGATAAGGGGGGTGCCGGTAGGCGGGGGGATCTCCCTTAATAAGGGGGGCATCTGATAATTTTTAACGCCTACCTACTTATAAAGTCGATGTCTGATAACTGATAATTGATCGCTGAATTTAACTTCTTAAAGAAACTTGGAACTGTTTAACTAAAGCTTCTCGCACTTTTGTCATTAAGGGTTCCACCTCTTCATCGGTTAAAGTTCGATCGCTGGCACGATAGACTAAACTAAAGGCCAAACTACAATGATTTTCTGGCACATTCTGCCCCTGATAGCGATCGAATAATTCGACTTTTTCTAAGAGATTACCTCCAGCATTTTTGATAGTTTTTGTCAATCTATCTACGGGTATATCTGTGGAAACAAAGAAGGCGATATCTCGTGCCGCTCCCGGATAGGTAGAATAGACCTGTAAACGCGGGGTAATTTTGGCACTATCGCTAAGAGTTGCTAACAGGATCGGGAACTGGATTTCAAAGGCATAAACTGCCTCAATTAACCCCTTTTGCTGACGCAATTGCGGGTGTAGTTGACCGAATATACCTAGGCGTTGTTTACCAATCCATAAAGATGCTGTTCGTCCGGGATGAAAACGCGCATCTTCGGCATATTTTTCGTAGCTTACTGTCAGCGAAAGGCGATCGAATACTGCTTCTAAAATCCCTTTTGCTTCATACCAGGTCATGGCTACCTCTTTACCCGATCGCAGCCAACGTCCGGCCGGGAAGAAATCCCCGCCGAAAATACCGGCAATTGCATCGTATTCGTTGATATTATCCGATTCTAAGCGGAAAACTCGCCCGATCTCGAAGCCATTTAAGGAACCGTTACCCTGAGACTGATTATACTCAAACGCTTCGATTAAACCGTCGAGGAGATTAGTCCGCAAAGCAGAATACTCGACAAAAAGGGGATTAGCGAGGACAACTTCCGCTAATTCCGGTTTAACTAGGGAATATTGGACTAATTCCGTCAAACTCACTGCACGAAAAGCTTCCCGCAGCCGACGCTGTATAGTTTCCTCAAAGGATAATCCTCCGGCTGCGGTTTTTGCCGGCAAAGTATCGACAAAGCGATCATATCCGTACAGTCGCGCTACTTCTTCAATTAAGTCAATTTCTCGTTCTAAATCCCGATAACGGTAGTCTGGCACTGTCACAGTCCACAGAACAGGGTTTTTCGAGGTTAACTGCAATTCACAGCCCAAATTGCCTAAAATCCGCTCCACATCTTCGGCGAGAATTTCACCGATCGCACCATTATCTAGGGTAACTTGACCCAGTATTTGCTGCAAACGTTCTAAACGTAATTCGATCGAACGACTGGACTGATCAGCGCGATCATCAGCTTTAACCTGACTGCTGACAGTTCCCCCAGCTAACTCTAGAATCAAATCGATCGCCCTTTGACAAGCATATTCTAAAGCGGCGGGATTAACACCGCGTTCATAGCGTCCGGAAGACTCGCTGCGTAAACCCTGCGCTTTTGAGGAACGACGGATGGCGATCGGATCGAATAAAGCCGACTCTAGCACAAGATTAACGGTTTCCTCGTTAACTTCCGTATCTTGACCTCCCATCACTCCCGCTAAAGCTACCGGCTTATTATTGGCAGTAATTAATAAATTAAGCTCTTTTAAGCTTCTTTCCTGACTATCAAGGGTAATAAATTTTTCCCCTTCCTCGGCAAAACGGACCCCAATAGTAACGGATTTACCTCCGGCAAAACTCTGTAAACGATCGCGATCGAAAGCGTGTAAGGGTTGTCCCCACTCCAAGAGGACATAATTAGTAATATCGACCACATTATTGATCGATCGCAATCCGGCAGCCTGTAAACGCTGTTGCAACCATAGCGGAGATGGGCTAATTTTTACCCCCTCGATCACCGTACCAATATAAGCAGGACAGGCTTTATTTTCTGATATTTCCAGCGTTAAATCTTTTTTAGGGGAAAATTCCCCTAATTTCACTTTTGGTAGGCTTAATTCTCCTCCTGTCAAAGCCGCCACTTCCCGCGCGACTCCGATCATACTCAAAGCATCGGCACGGTTAGCGGTGGGAGAAATATCTAAAATCACCTCATCGAGTCCTAAAAGGGGACGAACATCTGTACCTAAAGGGAGATTTTCCTGACTAAAAATGTGGATTCCTTCAGAATCCTTGCTTAATCCTAATTCTGCGAGGGAACAGATCATCCCTTCCGATTTTACCCCGCGCAATTTAGCCGGTTTAATCGTTAAATTGATTTTGGGTAAATAGGTTCCCAAAGTAGCCACGGGAACTAGAATATCAGCCCTAGCATTGGGCGCACCACAGACAATTGTACTAGGATTTTCCTGACCGATATCCACCTGACAGACACTTAATTTATCTGCATTGGGATGGGGTTGGCGATCGATAATTTTACCAATAACCACGCCATTTGCCCATTCTCGGCGATCCTCGATCTCTTCCACTTCTATTCCCGCAATTGTCAATAATTCGGCTAATTCTTGGGGAGATTGGGCGACTTTGACTAATTCTCGTAACCAGTTGATCGAAATCCGCATCGTTAATTCTTGCTTGCCGTTGGTTCTTAACTATTGTAAACCGTGGGTAGTCAATGATTTAGGGTTGACAGCAGGAAAGATCGCTTTCAGGGTTGCTGGGGATACTCATTTTTAAAAGTTGCCTTCAGCCAATTATTATTATAGACTATAAGTTACATGGAGTAAGAAAATCGATGAGGAAAGCAATCAGTCTATTTGCCTGTGGTGGAATTGGAGATATGGCTCTTCGCTCTGGGGGATTTGAAGTTGTAGTGGCGAATGAATTATTGAAAGATCGTGCAGAAGTATTTAAATTTAACCACCCAGAATCATTAATGATTATTGGGGATATATGGGATAAAAAAAATGAGATAGTCGCAGAAACAAAGCAGCGACTCTCTGGACAAAATTTAGACATTGTTTTTGCGACTCCTCCCTGCCAAGGTATGTCTAGAAATGGCAGAGGTAAGCTGCTTAATTCTATTCGTAAAGGCTCAAAAAATGAAATCGACCAGAGAAATTTATTAATCATTCCCACCCTAGAAGTTTTTCTGGCTAGTGGAGCAGAAACACTGGTCATGGAAAATGTGCCAGAAATGCAAAATACTTATATACCCTTTCCCGAGAAAGACGATTATTTAGTAAATATTTTATATTATATAAAACAGCGTATCGGTGATAAGTTTTTAAGTTCGATTAGCATTATAGACTTTGCTGATTATGGAGTCCCGCAGAATCGTCAACGACTTATTTCAATATTTACTAAAAATGAGAAACTGAAGAATTATTTAAAAAAGAACAATTCTCTTTTTCCTAAACCAACTCATAGTAAAGAAGGATTAGAACTTCCTAGATGGAAAACTGTTCGAGACGCAATAGATCATTTACCACCACTTGACTCTCAACGAACAGAAACTGCTAAATCCGATGATATACCATATCACTATGTACCCCTATTAGATGAAGAAAAATATTTTTGGATCAGTAATACACCAGAAGAAAAAAGTTCATTTGATAATCAATGTATTAACCCTGTTTGTAGATATAATGGTAATCCAACACACAGCGCACGCAAAAATAATGAAGGAATTAATAGAGCTAGTACAGAAACCCCCCTTTACTGCCTTAAATGTGGACACATTCTTCCTCGTCCATGGGTTAAAGAAGATGGAAAATACAGGTTGATGAAAGGTTATACCAGTGCCTATAAAAGAATGAGTTGGGACGCACCAGCCAGTACAATTACACGAAATCTCTCCTATGCTTGTAGTGACAATAAACTACATCCTATTCAAAATAGAGTATTATCTCTGTATGAAGCAATGATTCTTCATACAATTACCGAATACCCATTTTCATGGAAACGGGCAGATGACAAAAGAGTTAGTGATAAACTAATTAGAGAGTTAATTGGCGAAAGTATCCCACCTGCTGGATTACAAAAAATATTTGATCATTTAGTATCCATCCTCAATGATGATTGTTCTCTTGAGGAGCAAATCAAGGAAAAATATCAGCAGCTCTGTCTATTTTGAAATTAAATTGTCTTTGTTATATTTGTTGACAAAATTAATATATCTATCGTCATTCTTGATCATAATCCAGTTTTTATACATTTTCTTAACGCCTTGTCGTGACATAATTGAGACGCTAGTTGTTCTTCCACCGCCTTCTTTTGGCTGAACAATTTTCCCCCAATCATTGTCAGTTAAGTTGTTGCCAAAAAATAAAGCAACTATTTGAGGTATGGTATTCTCAAAATCCCAGAGAATGCCAATAAGATTGTTAGTTTCTCTATGGTGAGCCTTCCAATCATAGCTTTTCATTACCTCGATTCTTGTGTCTCCCATATCGGGTTTTTCTTTTCCAGTCTTCTTTAATTCTCTTGGTGTAGGAACACTGCCACAAGTGGCTTTAACCTCTACTCCCCCATTAGCAAATGGACTAAATGGAGACTTATCTCGCATTCGTCTTTCTTGGGAAAGTTGTTCAAAAAAAACTTTGCCATTTTTATCCATTAACAGCAAATCTGGATAGCCGTCTTGATGCGGATTGTTGATAAATAATCCCTGGGATTTATTGGCAAATTCTATGGCAAATAGCTCACCAATAAATGCAGAAAGATTTCTCATACCTAGAATTCTAAATATATCTACAGGTATATCTTGGACTATTTTTTTAACAACAGAATGACATTCAACTAATGAATGCTCAAATATGACTTTATCGATAGTTATTTTCTGACCCTGTTTTGAGAAAAAGCTGGTATCAGAATGTTTATTTATGATATAACTCATTAATTTCTTCCGCAACAGTATTGACAAAAGTAACAATATCCATGTCCAGAGCTGAAATAATTTGTTCTAAGGAGTCCAAAGTAATGTTTCTCACTCCCCTTTCAACTCCAGATATGTAGGTTCTGTCAAGATTAGCCCTATACCCTAAAGCTTCTTGACTCAGATTACGTTTCTTCCGCAATTTTCTTACAGTCACAGCAACAGCAGTGACTAGCTTTCCTGCCATATGTAAACTACCAAAGAAGATATTGAAATTCTCTACAGTCCATTTTCCTTCTATGATGACTATTAATCTACGGACTATAAGTCACAAATGCTGATTCTGAATAAACCTGTATTCGGGAGCAGCAAAAACTCTGATTTTGTGTTTGACTAAAAATGTATCATAAAGATTGCCATCTTGTTCCGATTCTATCCGTGCCTTACTATTCCCAATATCCCGACGCTTTTACTCCCAGTTATCTGAGCGAACTACAAGGACAGATTCTCGCTTGTCCCCACTTCACAGTTAACAATTTAAATCGAGATTTCGTTAAAACCAAAGGCTTTTCCATCGCTTTTCGACGCACACAAATCAGCGAAGTCGCACGAATGTTTCCCTATTTTAAACCCTATCTCGATCGCAGTTTACAAGCTGACTGCAACGCTTTTTATCTTAACCCCTTACTCCTACAAACCGGTTCACGCGTCGATCCCCATATCGATCGCTCCCTGCGCTCCTATTGTAAAACAATCGATCCCCCGCTCCTAGTTAGCGTCCTTTATGTGCAGGTTCCTAAAGATATTCAAGGGGGGGAACTGGTACTAGCAACAGGCAATCGTTCCGTGGCCCGGATTCATCCTTGTGCTAACACCCTGATCCTCTTTCAAGGAGATCTCACCCATTCAGTTAATCCCGTTAGCTGTTCTGGTATTCGTCTGAGTCTTGTCTGCGAACAATATCGTTTAGATGCCGAAGAATTGCGAGAGATTCCCGAAATGCAGATAGAATCGCGAACCATAAAACCAGAAAAGAAAAAAAAGAAAGATCGGGTCGTTGCCCTACAATAAAAGGGCATTTTTGTAAAGATATTCTAGATGGTGATGCGCGAACCGATCGTCGAATTAAGGGGAGTAACCAAAGCTTTCGGCAAGAAAGTAATCTTAAATAACGTCGATCTGAAAGTGTACGAAGGGGAAGCGATCGGCGTGATCGGTCCATCGGGGACGGGAAAATCGACGATTTTGCGCTTAGTCGCCGGATTACTGGCCCCCGATCGGGGAGAAGTGTACATCTACGGCACAAAACGGCAGAGAACCGTAGAACAGGGGGAAGATCCCCTCGGTGTTGGTCTAGTTTTCCAGCAATCGGCCCTTTTTGACTCCCTCACCGTCGGGGAAAATGTCGGTTTTGCTCTCTATCGCAACTCAAAGCTAAAACGAGCCGAAATCCGGGATTTAGTGGAAGAAAAACTGGATTTAGTGGGAATGTCCGGTTCCTACGACCTCTATCCAGCTGAAATATCCGGAGGGATGCGAAAACGCGTCAGTTTAGCCAGAGCAATTATCAGCGATCCCTCGATCGCCGCCGATCGAGCGAACATTCTCCTTTACGATGAACCCACTGCCGGACTGGATCCCGTCGCTTCTACCCGCATCCAGACGGTAATTATGGAACTTCTCAAAGTCAAAAAAGCCTGTGGGGCCCATCTCATTGTCACCCACGTCCACAGCACCATCGAAAATACCACCGATCGCATCGTTTTTCTCTATAAAGGTCAATTTCAATGGGTTGGACCGACTCAAGAGGCTTATCACTCCGAAATCCCCGTACTCAAGCAATTTTTTACCGGCAGTATCCACGGACCAATTCAGTGATCAGTAAACAGTAAACAGTAATCAGTGAACTGATAACTCGCATCTGATCACTGATCACTGATCGCTGAAATCCCCCGATTTCTCCTGTAAGATACTGTGTAGAGATGAGGAGTAATTATTTATGGAAGCTGGCGGTTCACAACGAGGGATTTCCCCAACTCTGCGGCAAAGTGGTATCGGTTTAATGTTACTGACATCGGGGGGAATATTAATCTGGTTTATCGCCTGGTTAAGTAATTTTAGCTTCGGGGGACGCAGTTATCGAGCCAGCTTCCTTTTTCCTAATGTGGGTGGCATGATGGTGGGAACCCGCGTCGGTTATCGGGGAGTGAGAATCGGGCAAGTGACGGCAATTACCCCAGAACCGGAGGGAGTCGCCGTAGAAGTGGAGATTTCGCCAGCAGATCGCCTAATTCCCAGTAATTCCCTCATCGAAGCCATTCAATCTGGTTTAGTGGGTGAAACCACGATCGATATTACTCCCCTGCAAGCTTTACCCGTCGGTGGTGTTAAAGAACCCCCTTTGAGTCCTAACTGCAATGGGGAAGTGATTATCTGTAACGGTTCCCGTTTACAAGGGCAATCGGCGCTAAATGTCAATACCTTGATCAGATCTTTACTGAGAATTTCTAATCTAGTTAGTGATCCCGATATGGTAGCCGGATTTCGTTCTTTTACCCAGCGCGCTGCCAATGCCTTGGGGGGACTCGATCGCTTTAGTGGTGAGGCAACCACCGCTTTAAGCGAGGTTCGTCGCAGCGGTACTCTAGGTAAAGTTAATTCGGGGATGAGATCCCTAGAATCTTTACCGCAAGTATCCGGTTCCCTCGATCGCCTTTCTAGTGATCTTTCCGGTGTCGGGGGATTGAGTCAGGAAGCGACTACTTTACTGAGAAGTTTACAGGGAAGTGGCGGCCTGAGAAATTTAGACGCTACCCTAGTGGAAGCCCGAAAAACGCTGCTTTTGGTGGGAGAAACCACCGAAGAACTGCGGGTTTTTTTGGCAGCTAATCAAAATCGTTTAATTGCCACTCTCGATAGTATCAAAACTACCAGCGATCGCCTACAAACTACTCTCGCTGCTTTGGATCCCATCCTGACGCAAGTGCAGAAAAGCCAAATTATTGATAATTTAAATACTATTTCGGCAAATGCTGTTAAATTAAGCGAAAATTTGGGAAATTTTACCGCTTATCTCTCCGATCCTGCCACTGTTGTCACCCTACAGCAACTCCTCGACTCCTCTCGTGCCGCTTTTGCCAATCTTCAGAAAATCACCTCGGATGTGGATGAAATTACTGGTAATCCGCAACTGCGACAGGAAATTATCCGTTTAATTCAGGGTTTAAGTCGTTTGGTTTCTTCTAGCGAACAACTACAGCAGGAATTCGCCCAAGGTCAAGCAATGACAAGAATGGCCGCCCAAATTGCGACAATAGCCCCAAATCCCGCCGCTAATACCCCAGAAAAAGACCCTAAGAAACCTGAATCTGAGTAGCAGAATTTGGGGTTAGGGGTTGGGAAAAAAAAGTCCGAGCATTTGTACTAAATTGTTTCAAGACCCTGCTAGTGTGCCTAATTTTTTGTCATAGCTAAATGAGGAATTTCTTCACCATGTTGACGATAACTTTCTTTAACGCCTTCCCAAGCTAAAATTAATTGATTGAGTGCTGTTTGAGGGCTATCAGCAAAAGCGGAAACGCTAGGCATTTCTACTAAGTATGCTATCCAATCTCCCACCTCATCTCGGAAGATATTAATGCTAAAACCGTTAAAATCATCGGTTTTTGAATTCATTTTCTTCCTCCTGTATTTTTAAAAATTGTTTAACTTGATCAGCTTTCGCCTCACCGTTTTTTGTCGGTTGAATAGATAGACGGACTCTCTTGGATGAATACCAAATGTGATGACTTCCTATTTGATGGTCAAAAGTCCAACCACAAAGATTAAGCAAACTCTCAAATTCGCTAAAACGTAATCCTTGAGGTGAGTTTTTGGCCTTTTCTAGCAGTTTTTCTTTTTTTCCCATCGATCGATCACAACGAACTCAATCTATTTTAGCTTAAAGTTAAAAGAAGGAGATCGCATTTATACATCAGAGATAGAATGCAATTCGCCGCTACAATACCCGCAAATCAATTAGTTTTGCTAATCTTCGAGTTATGACTAAAAACTCCATTTTCACAAGAACGGTCACAGCATAGCCCAGAAAAGCTTAAAATAAATGAAAAAATGATTAATTTTTTGCTCAAGATGGCCTTAAATGAGCTTTTGGATAGAGAGACTTGTGGCAAGATATAATTAAGGGGTATTGAGGGAAGAAATTGGATTATGGAAGAACTTTTAGAATTAAAGGCTTTACTCTTAAAAGGTGATATTAAAGGTTCACTGGCGATTGTAGAAGACCTTGAAGATATGAGCAAAAATGGGATTATTAGCACCATTCGTAGTTATGCTGTTATCTTATTACTTCATTTAATTAAACAACAGGCAGAAAACCGAACCACTCGTTCTTGGGATGTCTCCATTCGCAATAGTGTTAGAGAAATTCAACGCCACAATAAACGCCGAAAAGCAGCAGGATATTATTTAAGTGATGAGGAATTAACAGACACTTTAAACGATGCTTATCTTAATGCTTTGGATGCCGCTTCTTTAGAAGTCGAAGCTGGTCGGTATCAATCGGAGCAACTAGAAGCTATAATTGACAAAAATAAACTGATTAGTGATGCTTTCTTTTTAATTAAAAACGTCTCTCCCTAGAAAGATTATGATAAACTCAATCTCTCAAGAACAAGCCCAAGAAATGTTACGTTGGTTAAACAAAAATCGTGACACCGTGATTGATTTATATAAAAATCAATACATTGCCTATAATGAAAAAGGGGTCATTGCTCACGGTGAAAATTTACAGAATGTTCTGGAACAAGCCAACACAATCAATCAAGAATTTGTCATTTATCTTGTTCCTCGTTGTCGTTATTCTATTCAAATCTTACCAGTTCAAGTTTAAAGTAGTTTAAGATGATTTTGACAACGGCAAAATTCTATGAAAATAACCCTTTATCAACCGACGTTATCGTTATTATTGCTGCTGTTGCTATCCGGTGGTTGTGCAGTCAATCAGGAAAAAGGGAAAACCATCACTCCGCAAGCGTCTCCCCTAGCAGAAATCGTTCCTTGGCAGATGGTGGAACGAGTTACTATTTTAAAAGCCGATCAGGATCCCATCTATGCTTTAGCCATTAGTCCCGATAACTCTTTACTACTTAGTGGTAGTTTTGACGGCACTGTTAGGGAATGGGACCTAAAAACCCAAAAACCTCTCAGGACTTGGCAACTAGGTGATACTATCAATGCTATCCAATTTAGTCCCGATGGTGAGAGTTTCGTAACTGCCGATGCGGGGGGAAAAGTGCAACGCTGGAATACGCGCACGGGAAAATTAGAAATGACCTATCCTGGCCATGCTTTTCTCGTTACTGATGCCGCTATTTCTCCCGATGGTAAAACTTTGGCCACGGGTAGCTGGGATCGTACTGTTAAACTCTGGGATTTTCAGACGGGTACACTGCTAAAAACCCTGCGCGGCCATAATCATCCGATTCAGGCGATCGCATTTAGTCCCGATGGTAAAGGAATTGTTAGCGCCGATTACGATGGCTTCGTTAAACTGTGGAAAGTGAGTACTGGTCGCTTTATTCGCGCCTATGCGGGTAATTTATTCCCCGTTTATCGGGTGCTTTTTTCCAAGGATGGTAATACCGCCGGTACTGCCAGTCAAGACGGTTCGATCCGCGGTTGGCAAGTGAAAAGCGGCATCGGCACCACTACTATTCTCGCCCATAACGACGCTGTTACCGATCTGGCTCTGCTCGATGGGGGCAAAGTTTTGGCCAGCACCTCCGGGGATGGAACCGTCAAATTTTGGGATGTTAATACCCGTCGGCGCTTGAATACCCTGAAGGGAAACGTCATCTTAAGAATGGTTGCCAGTCAAGATGGTCGTTGGTTAGTCACTGGAGATCGAGACGGTGCGATCGCAATCTGGCGGGGAATCTAATTGACTATAATTAAGACTAGAGTGTTTTCTAGGGCGAAATATAGCTATGGCAGCAGTGATTTTAAACTTAGATACAGTCAATCTCACCGATGAGCAGTTTTACTGTCTCTGTCAAGTTAACCCAGATTGGCAATTGGAAAGAAACGCCCAAGGAGAATTAATTGTGATGCCACCTGTTGGGGGAATTAGCGGCAACCGAGAAGCCGATTTTATCATTGACTTAGGTATCTGGAATCGTCAAACCCGATTGGGTAAAGTCTTTAGTTCGGCGACGATTTTTCGTTTACCGAAAGGCGGATATCGCGCTCCTGATGCCGCTTGGGTGAGTTTAACCCGTTGGCAAGCTCTAAGTCGAGAAGAACAGGAGAAATTTCCGCCTATTTGTCCCGATTTCGTCATTGAACTGCGCTCCCGTAGCGATTCCCTCCCAGAAATTCAAGCTAAAATGCAGGAATATCTCCATAGTGGTTTGCGATTAGGTTGGCTAGTTAATCCTCAACAACAACAGGTGGAAATTTATCGTCCTCAGCAACCCTTAGAAATTATGGAACTACCCGCTAATTTAAGCGGAGAGGATGTCTTACCAGGCTTTAGTCTATTTATCTCCATTTTTGAGTAAAATATAGTCAAGACTAATGTATGATTCTACTTGTAAATTTATCGCCCTGGAATATTCGAGAGATTTAGCCACTTGGTTATTAGGTAAACCTTTAGATTTAACCGAAATTAAACCCTCAGAGTTGTCATTGGAGCCGATAAGAGCCGATAGTTTAATCTTTTTAGAGTCAGAAGAATTAATCTTACATATTGAGTTCCAAACCGACCCTAAAGAGGATATTCCCTATAGAATGCTCGATTATGCCACAAGACTCTATCGACGCTATCAGGGCAAACCTATCTATCAGGTAGTGATTTATCTAAGGAGGAGTACCTTACCCCTAGTCAGACAGAATGACTATCAACAGGGAAAAACTTATCATCAATTTGAGGTGATTAGACTATGGGAACAACCCTATCAACCCTTATTACAAGCACCAGGACTATTGCCCTTTGCTATACTAGCTCAAGCTGAGGAGCAAGAGAATTTACTGCGGCAAATCGCCCAAAAAATCGAACAAATCAGCGACAGTCGAGAACAAAGCAATCTGGCTGCCTCCACCGCAATTCTCGCTGGATTAGTATTAAACAAAGACATCATTCAACAATTGTTGAGGAAGGATATTATGAAAGAATCTGTCATCTATCAGGAAATCAAAGGGGAAGGAAGACAAGAAGAAGCCATCAATTTGCTTCTACGTCAATTAAATCGGCGTATAGGTGGCATTTCTGCCGAATTATCTGCCAATATCCAAAGTCTTTCTCTAGAAAATTTAGAAAACTTAGGAGAAGCTTTATTAGATTTTCAGTCAGTAGAGGACTTAGAACAATGGCTAGAAAATGAGCGTTTTTAACTAATTTACTGCGGTTATTTTTATTCTATTAATTCCCTCTATTATCATTATGTCAGATCATCAAGCTAGTTATGCCGTCAATGCAATGTTAGGTCGATTGTATTTGAAAAATAAGGCGTTTCAGTCCCTAAGTTTTGAAGAACAACAGTCGATAGTTTTGGACATAATTAAAGAATCATTCCGTTGCGATGTCAATATCGGTGAAATTCTCAGTAATGAGTGTTTTTATGATTTTGATGATGTGGAAGAACAGAGAACGATAGCAACGATATTTCAAATTTGTTCCTACTGTGGTCAAGCATCAGCTAACGTACAAGACTATGGAGATGATTTTAGCAAAGAAGCAATTTGTTCCGCTTGTCTTGCTAAATATTTCCCCGATGGATATTAGAGATAATTTAATCTCAACCTAGGGATAATCAATATTCAACAATTGTTGAGGAAAGATATTATGAAGGAATCTGTCATCTATCAGGAAATCAAAGAGGAAGGAAGACAAGAAGAAGCCATCAATTTGCTTCTACGTCTATTAAATAGGCGTATAGGTGGCATTTCTGCCGAATTATCCGCCAATATCCAAAGTCTTTCTCTAGAAAATTTAGAAACCTTATCAGTAGAGGATTTAGAACAATGGCTAGAAAATGAGCGTTTTTAACTGAAATTACTGTCCAAATAAAACCGAACTATTGCCGGCCCCTTTGAACAAGATCCAAGTCATCAGCAGATTAGATACAAAAATCGCTAAGAGCATAGTGACTACAGCTGCGGTAGTAGCTTGGCCGACTCCTTTAGCACCGCCATCGGTCGTTAAACCCCAATTACAGCCGATAATCGCGATTAAAGCCCCAAAAACCACCCCTTTAACCGGTCCACTCAGCACGTCTCCCACACCCAGAAAACCGCGAACCGAGTCAAGAAAAACTGAATTGGCAATCCCGTATAAACTTTGGCCGACTAGCAAACCGCTACCTAAACCGATCAGCAACGCCATAATACTCAAAGCGGGAACCATCAGACAACAGGCAATTAAACGGGGCAGCACCAGATATTCCACGGGATCGGTTTTGAGCATATAGAGTGCGTCGATCTGCTCTGTCACCTTCATGGTACCGATTTCCGCCGCAAAAGCCGATCCTACCCGACCGGCTACCACGATCGCCATCATAATCGGACAGAGTTCCCGACCGAGAGCAAGGGCCAAAATTCCCCCCACCATACTGCCAGCACCCAAAGCTTGGAACTCCCGGGCCACTTGGATAGTAAAGATCATCCCGATCACCGCGGCCGTGATCATGGCGATCATCAGCGAGGCGGGCCCAGCTGCCACCATTTGTTCTTGGGTGACGCGCCAATCGGGTTTGCGCGTGAATAGGAAGTAAAAAACCCTGCCGGTTAATAGTACCGCTAACCAACAGCGCCGAAACCAAGAGCTTAATTCCTCGCTAAAAATTGCCAATAAATCCTTCATGGTCCCCAAAATCGATCGGACTAGAGAAAAGTCTATCCTGTTTTGTCTTCTGAGTTAGTTTCCCTCGACTACTTTTGTAGGTCTTCATTGGCCCGAAAAATCGCTTCTTGACCATCACTAGAGGCCACAAAACCCATAAAAGCTTTGACCGCTTCACTAGCAGGTTCTTTGTAAACGTAGTAAAGGGTACGCTGCCAGGGATAATTAGGTTCACTGGCTGAAATTCCGTCCACAGCGAGCGCCCTGACGGTTTTTTGGTCGGCAATTTGGCTATAGGTTGCGTAACTAATGCCATTCAGTCCTAAAACTCGCAAAATCGGGGTCGTTGCATCCCTCTCCATCATTTGAAAATTAGTTCCCCTACCAAATTCTGCCCCTTGCAAGACTTCCTGACGAAAACTTTGATAAGTGCCACTAATAGGAGGACGATTAATCACTTGAATAGTAGCAGCAGAACCTCCCACCTCCGACCAAGAGGTGATTTTTCCGGTAAAAATATCTTTAACTTGGGCAGTGGTTAACCCTCCCGCAAAGGGGTTTTTTACTCCCACCACAATAGCGATCGCATCTCGAACGATCGGACTAGAAGCCAATCCCTGAGAGCGTTCTGACTCGGTTAAAGGTCGTGACACCGCCGCAATATCGATCGCCCCCCGGGCCACTTCCTCTAATCCCTTATCAGATCCTTGAGCATTTGTCAAAACCTCTACCCCCTGAAATTTGGCAGTTAAAGCGGCTTTTAAGGCTTGATTAATCTGTACCATACTGGTGGAGCCGTTAATGCGAATTGTCGTGCCACTGGGGATAGAAGTCGGTGGGGCAAAACTGACCACTCCCTGGGGGGAAGGGGGAGGGGGTAAGGGAGAGGAGGCACTTTCCGATGTTGGGGATTTTTGCGGACTTTTACCGCTGCCACAGAGAAAAAATTCTTTACCTGCAGCACATTGACTTTGTAGCCAGAAGTAACCCCCACCTAAAATGCCGGCAGTGGCTAAAAGAGCGATTATTAAAGCAGTTGTTTCGTTTTTTTGAGACATAATTATTCAGTGAGCGGTGATCAGTTAGGGGATTTGGGGATTTTTCGGTCAACAGTGAACAGTAAACAGTAATCGGGGAAAAGAAAGTTCCGAAGTTTTCAGCTAACACCTTCTACTTAAAACTGCAATCTGATCACTGATAAGGAATGAGGCTCTTCTGGTTTCTGTGTGGAAACGAGGTCTATACTGATAGAATATCCGCAAGATAGTCCTAAAAGTCTTGTCTGATAAGTATTTCACGATTCCATAAGCAAAAATTATCACACAAAGTCGAGAAGAGCCTTGGCATTTTCGCCTAAATAGATAATCAGTCTTTGATAACCGGATTTAGTATAACTTTGATAACTTTAGGCGAAGAGTCCTCTTAAATTGGCATTTTGCTACTAATTGATCATACTCAGTCTAGGAGAGCCATAATTTTTAATCCTTTTGATCTGAACTCATCGGCAACAGGCAAGGCCAA
Source organism: Microcystis sp. M015S2 (assembly GCF_020245945.1). Classification (NCBI taxonomy): domain Bacteria; kingdom Bacillati; phylum Cyanobacteriota; class Cyanophyceae; order Chroococcales; family Microcystaceae; genus Microcystis; species Microcystis sp. M015S2. The sequence continues at coordinate 26,265 of NZ_JADBTX010000001.1, read as the reverse complement.
TAAAGAGCAATCCAGGCCGCTTGCGGGGCGATAATATTCTGAAAATAATCCCTAGCCATCTCCAGTAAACCCTCGCTCATAGCTGACTAGCACAGTAAACCGCCCCCATCAGTCCCACTTGAGCATTAAGGACGATATGGACGGGAATATTGCTTAATAGCTCTGCCATCCGACCTTTAGCCCGAAAAGCCTTCATAAAGCTCCCCTCGGTCATTAGGGGAAGATTTTTGGCCGCAATCCCCCCCGCGATGTATAATCCTCCGTAGGGAAGCAATTTGAGGGCTAAATTGCCCGCCTCCGCACCGTAGGCCTCGACAAAGATTTTCATGGTTTGATAACAGAGATAATCCGAGTTATCTTGGGCAAAACTGGCAATTTTAGCCGCTAAATCCACGGTTTTTTGCGGTTTACCCATTTCTGCTAACCAAGTGCGGTAAATTTCCGCCATGGCTGGTGATGACTGACTATAGTTATTATCGTGGAGAAATCGATAGATAGAAGTGATTCCAGGACCGGAAACCACTCGCTCCACCGAAATGCGCTCGATATTATAGAGTTCCAAGAGATAATTTAATAGTTGATATTCTAAACTCGATCGAGGGGCAAAATCGGCGTGGGAACCCTCACTACCAAACACCCGATATGTACCCTTCGAGACAGGGATCAAAAAACCCTCTCCTAACCCAGTTCCCGCACCGATAACCGCAATCGGGGCCTCTGGTACTGCGGGGGCCGACTGTAGATTGTGCAGCTCCTCTGGGGCTAATCCTAACACCCCATAACCGATCGCCGCAAAATCATTAATTAATTTTACCCGCTCAATCTGCAGCTCGCGGCTTAGGCGATCGCCAGTTAGGGACCAACTTAAATTGGTCAATTCGGAACTATTGTTAACCACTGGACCGGCAATACCGAAACAAGCTTTTGCCACCGGGGGAATAGTGGTTTGTCGGTCCAAAAACTGCTGGACGATCGGCACCAGATCGGGGTATTGTTCACTAGGATAAATTTCTTGATCGAGAGTAGTTAGCAGGGGTTGGGGACTATCCGATGAGTTTTGGCAATCCACTAAACGCAGGATTGTTTTAGTTCCCCCGATATCTCCCCCTAAAAGAATCGTCATGTTGGTTTTCCCTCAGTTTGTCCTCATAATTATAGTTTTTTTACCGCTTCTCCCCAGCAAATTTAAGGGCAGCCGATTCTATACTATAGTTAAAGATGATAATTCCTAAGCCCTAATTAAGGATTGATTAATCGTCGCTCCGGGGTTGGAATGGGGATTTGCCAGAGGACAGAAAGAGGGAGAAATTAGCTTGGGTGTAGAACTTCGCAGTTACGTTTATCTTGACAATTTACAGCTTCAACACGCCGCTTACATCGGTACAGTCGCCCAAGGATTTTTACCCTTACCCGGGGATGCTTCCCTCTGGATTGAAATTTCCCCCGGCATCGAGATTAATCGCATCACCGATATTGCCCTCAAATCCGCCGTGGTTCGTCCGGGGGTTCTATTCGTAGAACGACTCTACGGACTCTTAGAACTCCATTCTAGCAGTCAGGGAGAGGTAAGGGCGGCCGGTCAGGCAATTTTGCAGTATTTAGGCGTTAGTCAGCGCGATTGTCTGAAACCGCAAATTGTTTCTAGCCAAATTATTCGCAACATTGACGCTTACCAAGCCCAATTAATTAACCGTAGTTCTCGGGGTATGATGTTAATGGCAGGACAGACTTTATACGTTTTAGAAGTGCAACCAGCCGCCTACGCTTCCCTTGCCGCTAATCAGGCCGAAAAAGCCGCTTTAATTAATATCCTACACGTTACTTCCGTGGGCAGTTTTGGCCGCTTATATTTAGGGGGAGAAGAACGGGATATTATCGCCGGTTCCCGAGCGGCAGTTTCAGCTTTAGAAAATATTCAAGGTCGAGCTTTTCCGGGTAGCGACAAAAAAGAATAAGCTAATGAAGGCAAAAGGCAGAAGGCAAAAGGCAAGAGGTGGTTAGATATGTCTAATTAGGGTTTGCTGTATACTAAATAGCTGAAAAGGAAATTTCGCCCTATTGGGGAGATTCAAAAATTAGTTCGCCATTATTAAGTTTTTCAACGACTAAATGGCGATAGAGTGTCACTTGCCGGAGGATTTGGTCGGGATTGTTTTTCTTGTTAGAAAACATGATCATTTTAATCGATTCAAATTCTATTCTTGTGATCACACCATCTTTGATCGCTCGTTCAATTTTAACTCGTAAATATTCTAATTCTTGGCTTTCCTCTGGGGTAATTTCCAGACTGTTAGGATGTTCTATTTTCATGATCGATTGTTCTTACCGGCTAACTGATAACTAGATAATCACGGCTATTTTTTCACCCTTTCACGATCGCGCAGAGAGAGTTTCCGTCTGGTTAGAAACGGCCAGATTATTATTTTGGCCGTTATTTTGCGGCAATTGTCCCGAGGCTAAATTCTGCCCCTCTCCCGTAATCAAACGAGCGCCACGACCGCGGGTAAAATAATTCCAACCCCATTGCACCATCACCACTAATTTATTATCAAATTCGATCAGATAGTAAATATGGGCCCAAACCCAGACTAACCAAGCGATGAACCCAGAAAACTTGACAAATCCCAAATCAACCACGGCCGCATTTTGGCCGATCACTGCCAGACTACCTCGATCGATATAATGAAAAGGTTGAATAGTTTGCCCTTTTAGGCGAGAAATTAATAAATTGGCCAGATATTCGCCCTCCTGCATGGCCACGGGGGCAATTCCGGGTAAAGGTTTATCTCCCTGATGGGCAAAATTAGCCAGATCCCCGATCACAAAAATATTGCCATAACCGGCGATACTTAAATCGGGTTCAACGATTACCCGGCCGACGCGATCAAGATTTACCCCGGTTCTTTCGGCCAAAATTCGCCCCATTCTCGATGCTTTGACCCCTGCTGCCCATAAAATTGTCTCGGCGGCGATTTCTGTCGTCTTTTCTCCCTGACGGACCGTGACACAACCTTCAACAATATTGGTAACGATGCTGTTAGTTTGCACTGTCACCCCTAATTTTATGAGAGAAGCGGCAGCTTTAGCGGATAAATCGGGTGAATATGGGGGTAATACCCGATCCATCCCTTCTAAGAGCAAAATTTTCGCTTCTGTGGGGTTAATCTGGTGGAAATCAGACCTAAGCGCACCGTGGGCAATTTCAGCGATCGCTCCTGCTAATTCTACCCCCGTCGGTCCGCCACCGACAATCACAAAAGTTAATAAAGCTTGCCGCTTTTCGGCATCGATTTCTTTCTCGGCCTTCTCGAAAGCGAGATAGATGCGACGACGCATTTCTACTGCGTCTTCAATGGTTTTTAACCCGGGAGCGTAGGGCTGCCATTGATCATTGCCAAAATAGTGATGACTGACTCCCGTGGCAATGACTAACTGATCGTAGGCGATCGGCGGGTGATCTTCCAAGATCACTTCTCCCTTAACCGGCTCTATATCTATGGCATGATCGAGGAGAATATCTGTATTGTCATGACCCCGTAGGATTAAGCGCAAAGGTGAGGAGATATCGGCCGGAGACAGCGCCCCAGTAGCGACTTGATAGAGGAGGGGCTGAAAAAGATGGAAATTTCGCTTATCGATGAGGGTAACATGAACGGGGGCGTTTTTTAGGGCTTTGGCCGTGTATAAACCCGCAAATCCGCCGCCGATGATAACAACTCTTGGCTGTTTTTCAGTCATTGCTTAACAATAATTCATAAATTTTTCCCTAGTGTAGTCCGGATTGTCACAATTTAGCGGTGACAAGCGTTACCGAAAACAGCAGTCTTTAACCTAGAAAAAATATAAATCAGCGCTTTTTTGGCCAGCGCGGAAGGCAAAACCAAAAAAGTACAGGGACTCTGATCTGCTCGAAAAACTTGAAAAGACCGCTACGCCGTTTTACCTAAGTTTATGACCTGGGTTAACCAGGTGGGAACTTATATTCCGCGTTTCTGTTTCCGAGTACAAGCTCGGTTTACTACCACACGAATTGGTTATTCGCTCCCTTATCACAATCAAGCATAGATCAAAAAACTTGAAAGGCAGTCACCAACGTAGAAGCCCGATTTAGTTCGATCATAGCATTTTTTTTTCTCAGAGGCAAGAGGAGAATTATGAATTATGAATTATAAATTATGAATTATGAAGTGGGGAGGTGGGGAGGTGGGGGGTGGGGGGATGGGGAATTATGAATTATGAATTGGGGAAGTGGGGAGATGGGAGAATAAAGCTGCCTATTGCCTATTGCCTATTGCCTATTGCCTATTGCCTATTGCCTATTGCCTATTGCCTATTGCCTATTGCCTCCTGAATCCTAACACCCAACACCTGATCTTGTTTGCTCTCTGAAAGTCTGGGACTACAATAGAGAAAAGTGACAATTTTTGCCAGAGTGATTACCGAGGACTAATAAAGAATGACGGCTATCCTAGGGAAACCTGCCACGCTCAACACTCCGATTCTGCACCGTCTTGCCAATGGTTTAACGATTATTGCCGAAAGTCAACCGGTAGAAGCGGTTAATCTCAATGTCTGGCTGCAGGTCGGCTCGGCCTTAGAATCGGATCAGATCAATGGGATGGCTCATTTTCTTGAACACATGGTTTTTAAGGGAACCCGTAACTTAGACAGTGGTGAATTTGAACGGGCGATCGAATCGAGGGGAGCGGTGACTAATGCCGCTACTAGCCAAGAATACACCCATTATTACATTACCACTGCCCCGCAGGACTTCGCCCATCTGGCCCCGCTGCAGCTAGAAGTGGTTTTAGAAGCTTTAATTCCCGATGAAGCTTTTGAGCGGGAAAGACAGGTTATTTTAGAAGAAATTCGTCGTTCTCAGGATAATCCCCGTCGTCGCACTTTTTATCGCACCATGGAGACCTGTTTTCAAGTTTTACCCTATCGTCGTCCGGTGTTGGGTCCGACGGCAGTGATTGAAAATCTTACTCCTCAACAAATGCGCGATTTTCATCGGACTTGGTATCGTCCCGAATGGATGACGGTGGCAGTGGTGGGTAATTTGCCTGTAGATGATTTAATGGCTATTGTGAGCGATTCTTTAGATACTTTAGGCATTAAGGGCAATTCTGGGCTGATTTCCCATCCTATCGCCAATCTACAGCCCGAAGCTCCTTTTAACGAGATTATCCGTCAAGAATACGAGGATGAAAATTTGCAGCAGGCCCGCTTAATCCTATTTTGGAAAGTGCCGGGGTTGAGAGACTTAGAAAAAACCTATCCTCTCGATGTTTTAGCGGCTATTCTGGGTCAGGGCAAGGTATCGCGATTATTTCAGTCTCTGCGCCAAGAAAAGGGCTTAGTTTCCCAAATAACTGCCAGTAATATGTCCCAAGCAGTGCAAGGAGTGTTTTCCGTGTCGGCCCAATTAGCCTCGGAAAATATCGAGCAAGTGGAGAGGGAGGCCATAGCACAGATTAGACAAATCCAACAGGAAGCCGTGACAGTTTCTGAACTGGAACGAGTCAAAACCCAAGTGGCCAATCGGTTTATTTTTAGCAATGAAAGACCGAGCGATCGAGCTAACCTTTACGGTTATTATCATACTCAGATCGGTGATTTACAACCGGCTTTTTGTTATCCCCAACACATTGAAGCCCTCACTTTAGAGGATATTCAAAATGCCTGTCAAGAGTATTTAAATCCCCACGCTTACGGTGTGGTGGTGGTAAGACCAATTCAGTAATCAGTAAACAACCTATGTGGACTCAAATTGCTCGACATATTGCCCAAACCACGGAAAAACCTTTTGAAATCGAGAAAAGTCGTCCCGTTAGTGGTGGCTGTATCAATCAGGGTTATGCCGTCAGTGGCAATGGTTTAATTTATTTCGTTAAGATTAACCAAGCGAACCAAGAGGCCATGTTTGCCGCCGAAGCTTTAGGATTAAAGCAAATTCACGCTACCAAGACTATCAGGGTTCCGGAGCCAATTTGTTGGGGAATTGCCGATAAATCTAGTTATTTAGTTCTAGAGTGGCTAGAATTCGGCGGTGGCGATAGTCAAAGCTGGGAAAAAATGGGGCGAAATTTAGCTCATTTACATCAAGTTTCCCTATCCGATCGCTTTGGTTGGCATTGTAATAATACCATTGGTTCTACTCCCCAGATTAATACTATTAGTAACAATTGGGCGGATTTTTTCGCTCATCAGCGTATTGGCTATCAATTAAGACTTGCGAAGGAGCGCGGGGGTAATTTTCCCGACGAGGATCAAGTTATTCCCGCTATTAGCGAGATTTTGAGTCAGCATCAACCCCATCCCTCCCTCGTCCATGGTGATTTGTGGTCGGGAAATGCGGCCATTACCGTCGATGGGGAACCGGTAATTTTAGACCCGGCCACCTATTGGGGAGACCGGGAGGTGGATTTAGCCATGACGGAACTTTTTGGCGGTTTTCCGGCGGCTTTTTATCGGGGTTATAACGATGTTTTCCCCCTCGATGCCGGTTATCAAAAGCGCAAAACTCTTTACAATCTCTACCACATTCTCAATCACTTTAATTTATTTGGTGGTGGTTACGCTTCCCAGGCCAACCGGATGTTACAGGAAATTCTTTAAGGGTTTTACTTGTGAATATTTACCGAGGATAAATTATGTCTATTCGAGAAACTACTGTGATTAAAACTCCAGAGACAAAAGTATGGACTAATACAGAATTTATGGCGTTACCTGACGATGGTAGTCGTTACGAATTGGTCAAGGGAGAGTTAGTTAATCTGGGCAATTCTGGGGCTTTACACGGTTATATTGCCATTATTTTAAGTGCTGCTTTATTCGCTTTAGTAACATCTCGAAAACTAGGGGTATTATTGGAATCCAGCACTGCTTTTACTATGAAAAATGGCAATAAACGTTCTCCTGATATAGCTTTTTTTGCTAAGGAACGTCTGCAAGGATTGGAAGAATTGCCGACGGGTTTTTTAGAAGGTGGGCCCGATTTAGTGGTAGAAATTCTCTCTCCGGGGAATACAGTGGCAGAAATCGAGGACAAAATTGCCGAATATTTTGCCAATGGGACTCGTTTGCTCTGGGTTATCAGTCCAGGTCAACACTATGTTTTAGTTTATCGTTCCGGGTACGAACCGCAGGGATTATTAATATCAGGAGATTTTTTGGAGGGGGAAGATGTGGTTCCGGGGTTCACTTTTCCCGTGGCCGATTTGTTTCAAAAACTATCTTTGTGACTCTTTCTTCTCAACAAATCGGCTAATAAATCGGCACTGTCACTAATAGCTAGATGGGAAGCTTGTTGAGCCATGGCGGCCAATTTTTCGGGATTAGACCATAAATCGAGGACTAATTCGCTTAAAAACTGAGCAGTTAACTCATTTTGACGATAAAGATAAGCGGCTTGAGCTTCAGCGAAAACTTGGGCATTATAAAACTGATGGTCTTCGGCAGCAAAAGGATAGGGAATTAAAATCGAAGGCGTACAAGTGATCGCTAATTCTGTTAAAGTGCCGGCACCGGAGCGACTGATAGCCAGATTAGCTCTTTGCCATAGTCCCGCCATGTTGTTGTAAAAAGGCCGGGAAAAATAGTTAGAATGGCGCAAACTATCCGCTTCGGGGTCGTTTTCTCCCGTGAGATGCACGATATAAATGCCTTTTTCTAACCATTGGGGAGCACTTTGTCGCACAAGTTGATTAAGAGCCACGGCCCCTTGAGAACCACCGGCAACGACAATTAAAAAAGCATCCTCTGGAATCGGTAAATCTAGGGACTGGGGAATGAGAAACTGCTCGCGTACTGGTGTACTAACCCAAGTGGTGCGAGTGCCGGGTAAATAGCTGGCGGTTCCCTGAAAACCGAGGGCAACCGTATCACACCAGCGACCGAGAACTTTAGTGACTTTGCCCGGTATGTAGTTAGATTCGTGTAGGATGACGGGAATATTGGCTAAACGAGCCGCTAAAATGGTCGGTCCTGCGATATAACCCCCGGTGGTAAAAACTGCCGCTATCTGACGTTTTTTGATTAAACTACGCACCTGCCAAATGGCCCGCAGTTGACCGAACAGAATCTTGAGAGTTTTTAACCCCAAACGGGTTTGAAATCCCTCAATGGGGATGGTGTGCAGGGGATAGGTTTTTGGAACTAAGGACTGTTCCAGACGGTCTGGAACTCCTAACCATTCAATCTCATAATCTGGCAAGCGCTCGGCCAGGGCCAAGGCGGGAAATAAATGACCACCAGTACCACTAGCGGCAATCAATAGACGGGTTGGAGTGCGTGCCATAATTCGAGAGAGGGTAAATTCAGTCCTAGAATGAAATAATCTACCATAGTTATCGATCCTTACACAAACTATCACTAATGCGTAACTTGAACACAATCCCCGATAAATTTTTTCGTCAATCCCTCAATTTTTCCCTATCGTTGCTGTTAGGTTTGGGGTTAACTTTTGCCCTTGCTACCGGCCTGCGAGCCGAAAAGCCAGAAACTGCTCCAGCTAATTTAAAAACCCTTATCTCCAAAATCGAAACGGCCGCTAATGAGCGAGATATCAAGCAATTAATGGAGTTTTATAGTCCGAAATTTACTAACTCCGATGGCTTGACCTACGAAAAAACTAAAAAGGCTTTAACTCATTTTTGGGAACGTTATAACAATCTACAATACACCACGACTCTCGAATCTTGGAGTCGTTCTGGTGATAAGTTAACGGCCAATACAATTACTAAAATTACCGGGACGGGAAAGGTGCAGGGACGAGTGGTGAGAATGAATGCTACTATTCGTTCTCGTCAACAATTTCAAGGTAATAAACTGGTTTATCAGGAGATTTTAAGCGAGAGAGTTGAGTTAAGCACCGGCAAAAATCCCCCCAGTATTCAAGTGAGAATTCCGGAAAGGGTGAAAGTGGGTGAAGAATTTGATTTTGATGTGATTGTCCGCGAACCTTTAGGGGATGATTTATTGGCCGGAACGGCGATCGATGAAAAAGTAGATATTGAGCGCTATATTAATACAAAGCCTCTAGAATTGGAATTATTACAGTCCGGCGGTTTATTTAAGCGGGTAAAAGCGCCGGCAACACCGGAAAATCGTTGGTTATCGGCGATTTTAATCCAAGGAGATGGGATTGTTGTCGTTACTCAACGGGTTAAGGTAGAAAAGTAATTTTTATCTAAGTAGGGTTTGCTGAAAAAGCTTGTTGGTGGGGTGTGGGGTGTAGGGTGTAGGGTTTTATTCCCCCCTTTCACTCCAAGGGCTGGCACTTTCAGGCAATTTAATCCTTATTTTTGCCGTTTTTGAACCCTCAAAAATTAATTATGCAAGAGGTTTAATAAATACTCTGATTAAGCATAGAGGTGGGAAACATCGCTCGTCCATACTTTAAATTTTGTTAAATTTACTTGACCAAAAGAAGTTGTTAGGGAAGCATCCACGGCATCTAAGCCGCGAGTCATTAAAATCCGCCCGATTCTGGGGGTGTTATGACGAGCATCAAAGGTGTACCATTGATGGTCTAAATAAACTTCAAACCAAGCACTAAAATCCATCGGTAGAGGTTGGGGAGAAATACCGATATCTCCGAGATATCCAGAGGCATAACGGGCGGGAATATTTAAACAACGGCAAAAAGTCAAAGCTAGATGGTTAAAATCGCGACAAACCCCCGTTCTTTCCCGATAGACATCATAGGCGGTTTTCGTCACCCGCGCGTATTCGTAACCAAAACGAATGTGACTATGAACCCAATCACAAACCGCTTGTACCCTTGCCCAACCGGGGGGAGTTTGTCCGAAAAGTTCCCAGGCAATTTCCGAAAGCAAATCTACTTCACAATAACGGCTACTCATTAGGTAGGGAAAAACTTGGGTTGGTAACTCTGTTAAGGGAATTTCTTGGGCATTCCAATTAACGATGTCGGGTTGCCATTCATTCTCGATAACGGCTTCATTGTGAATGCGTATCTGTCCGTCGGGTAAAATTAGACGACTGGTTCGATTACCGAAGCTATCTAAAAATTCTTCTATTTTTGTTGCCGGTTCCACCTGCAAATTTTCCGATTGTCTAACTTGATTTAAAATTGAGGGGTGTAGATAAAGTTTTAACAACATGACCACGGGTAAGGGTGCATCAAAGCCAAATTCATAACCAACATGGATTAACATTAGGACTCCTATCTAAATGAAATTTTGTCAGGATTGGTAGAGATGAAACGCCAATAATCGCCAGATTGAAAAAAGTTAGGCCCGACTACTTAGTTAAAAGTTTGAGGAGAAAGTAATAGCCAGGCTGAAAACCGATAAGCTTTGTACAGAGTTACTTTTATTATAAACCGCCTCAACTAAAAGCTTTGTAACTTTGAAGACAAGCCATCAGGAGGATTAGCTCTATCGAAAAGAGTCTGGGGTGGATGGTTCCTCTAAGAGACGGATTTCAATGGGGATGTAGGCCAGTTTAGCAAAAATCTTTTGTTGATGACTGACGGGCCACCATTCGTAAAGAAAAATTTCTAAAGGTCGCCAGAGGGCCACCCAACCACTAATTAATAATCCTTCTTCTAAGAAGTGAATAAATGTATCGGTGCCAAAACGACTAATTAATTCGCTGAGACTCAAACAAACAAAAAGAAAGGAGAGACCAATTATCAAAGATACGCGTCCCTGTCGCCAAATTGTGCGTAATTTTCTTTGTTCTCCCTGTTGGCGATAGTCAAAATAATTATGTAAAGCTGAGGGTAGCAGATGTCGGGCGGTATTCTGTTCGTTACTAGGAAGATAAAAGACTAATTTAAGGGGGGTATTTAGGGGGAATTCATCCACAGAGTTAATAATATAGTTTTCGGCGTTATCGTCTAAATCTCTATCTAAAAATGGCGAAGGATCGAGAGAATTAAAGACTTGCTGTAACTGATTAAGTTTAATTTCAATTAAGTAAGTTCCTTCCTCCTCTCGATAATAGGATTGTAATTTATTTACCAGTCTAGACATTAGTTATTAAGGTTAAGCAAATGTGGTAAACTGACACAACTAAAATCTACTACCAGAAGTTACTTTATCTTGCTCATACAGGCTGAGAATTGAGCTATCTCTGAGAATATTTTAGCTGTATCAGTCCCAGATCATTAATTTAATTTATCGACCAAAACCAGCGTACCAAAAATAGGTAACCATCGGGATTACTGTGGCTAAAACCAGTAAAACTATCACCCAAATCGTGGCGTTTTTATCGTCAGTTTCTTCTGCGGTAGTAAAAGTACTTTCGATATTAATTGTCGCTACTTCCGGCGGTCCGGGATCCGCTTCTCCAGAAAGTACCGCCGTTAGACGACGACTAGCATCGAGTAAAGCTTGATTATATTTTCCCCCATCTTTGAGGGGAACTGCCATAGTTTCCGAGAGGATACTATCGGCAATAGCATCGGTTAATAGGGGTTTTGCTTCCTCCCCAACCCGCATAGCAGTTTTATTGGTTAAAGTATCAAGGACGATGATAGTTTGATTGGCACGATCTTCGGAGTTAGGATACCATTCTCTCAGGATATCATCGGCTAAATTGTCAATTTTTTGACCGTAATCCAAGCGCCGGACTACCACCATTCTCACTTCCTGTCCGGTTTTTTCGGCGAGATTTTTCAGATCTTTATTTAATTTTCCTTCGTTAGCGGCACTAATGGCCGCAACGGGATCGACCACATAAGTGGGCGCTCCGGGGTTTAAAATGGGGAGGTCATAGACTCCCATGGCAGCAGCCGGTGATAGGGAAACACCCAAGGCTACACAGCAGGAGAGAAGGAGAGAAGCTAATAATTTGAGCATATTGATTCGGTAAAATTCCTATAGAACATAATAGGGGAAAAGTTTACTGTTTTTTGAGTCGGGAGACGGGAAGTGGGGAAGTGGGGAAGTGGGGAAGTGGGGAAGTGGGGAAGTGGGGTGATGGGGAAATTCAACTAATACCCTCAAACCCTAAAACCCCAACACCCAAACCCTTTTAACTGATAACTGATAACTGATAACTGATTATGAGTGATTTTGAGGAACTAGAGTCTAAAAAACGGGAAAAAGCCCTAGAAATGCAGGCCTATCGCGATAATTTGCTCTCACGGGTGACAAGATTACTAATTTCTCAAGATATCCACTTGGCGATCGATCATACCCTAGAACTGCTCTGTCAATTTACCCAGAGTGCGCGCTGTTACATTATTCAATATTCCACCTGTCGTCAGCAGTGGAGTATGGTTTATGAATACTGTCACCCCGACTATCCGCAAGTTATCCCGATTCGGGAACAATCACAAAATCTCTCGACGGAAACCTTTCCCTGGTTTTCTGAACAATTATTAAACGGTATTCCAGTTAAACTGAACTCTTTAGACGATTTACCCGCTACTGCTATCCCTGAAAGAACTATTCTCGCTCATAGTCCTACTCCCTGTCTCTTAATCGTTCCCATGTGGGATAGTTATGGGGTAACGGTGGGTTATCTGGGATTGGATGCAAGTGCAGAAAAGCAATGGACAAGGGAAGATGTCACCTTTGTCCGGTTGCTGGGAGAATTAATTGCGATCGCACAAAGTAGATATGAAGCGGAAAAAGGATTAAAAGAGGCTAAAGAAGCGGCAGTTAAGGCAAATAAAGCTAAAAGTGAGTTTCTAGCTAACATGAGCCACGAATTACGCACTCCTCTTAATGCTATCTTGGGTTTTACTCGCTTAATATCCCGGGATAGCAGCATCAGCAGTGAATATCGCCAATATTTGGAAATTGTCAATCGTAGCGGAGAACATTTATTAGAGTTAATCAACGATATTCTAGAAATGTCGAAGATAGAAGCGGGAAGAACGGTTTTTAATCCTAGTAATTTCGATTTATACGCTCTTTTAGATAATATTGCCGAAATGCTCCGCCCACAAGCGCAGGCAAAAGCTTTAAGCTTAATTTTTGATCGCAGCTCCGATCTGCCTCAATATATATGTACTGATGAAAGTAAATTGCGACAGGTGTTAATCAATCTCTTGGGTAACGGATTGAAGTTTACTGAGTTAGGAGGGGTGACTCTCCGGGTAAAATTAGGGGAGAAAAGAGAAGATTATCAGCGATTGCTCTGGGAAATTGAAGATACAGGCCTAGGAATCGCTCCAGAGGAGATTTATAAGCTATTTCAACCCTTTAACCAAACAGAAACGGGACGAAAATCCCAACAGGGGACAGGATTGGGTTTACCTATCAGTAAAAAATTTGTTGAGTTGATGGGGGGTGCGATCGGAGTTAGTAGTATTCTGGGTCAAGGAAGTATTTTTAGTTTTGATATTCAGGTGGGTTTGGTGGGGGAAAATGAGATTAAAACCGAAACCAATAGGGCAAAAGTTATCGCTTTAGCGGAAAATCAGCCTAAATATCGCATATTAGTCGTCGATGATCGACCGGAAAGCCGTTTGCTGTTGCTGAAACTCCTGACTACCCTAGTATTATCCGTGCAAGAGGCCGCTAATGGTCAAGAAGCGATCGCAATTTGGCAAGCATGGCAACCGCATCTTATCTGGATGGATATGAGAATGCCAGTAAAGGACGGTTACGAAGCAACTAGGGAAATTCGGCGGTTAGAGGCTGATAATCGCGGAAAAACGGTAATAATTGCCCTAACTGCCAGTGCTTTTGAAGAGGATCGCGCTCTGGTTATTGCCGCCGGTTGTGATGATTTCGTGCGTAAACCTTTCCGAGAGGAAGTTATTTGGCAAAAAATGGGCGAATATTTAGGATTAAAATATATTTATGCCGATAATGAGCCAAATCAGCCCAATTATTCGCCAGTTTTCCTCGATTCCCTGCAATCCCTATTAAAATTAATCAGTCCCGACTGGATTAGACAATTGCAACAAGCGGCACGAGAATGTGATGATGAAAAAATTATCGCCCTAACCGCAGAAATTCCCCCCGATTATGCTACCCTTGCCCAAGGTTTACAACAGTTAGCCGGAGAATTTTCCTTTGATGCGATCGAAACCATAATTAAAGATTTAAACATATCTTAAGAGAGTATTTTATCCATACCTCAAAAACGTGATATTCTAAAGGCATAAATCTCTAAATATGGCAATTTTAAAGGATGAAACTGTTAAAAACGCTCATCGGTACTTTCTTAATACTACCGATTTTTTCCGTTCATGCTCAAGTCCCCTCGCTGCCCCCAATTAAGCAAAATTCCCCCAATCTTGGTGATCTACCGAATGATCCCACCCAGCAGAAAAATTGGGTTTGTAACCAAGGAGATCAACGCATTGCCGTGGCTGCCAAAGAAGAGAAAAGTTGGAAAGAATTAATTGAAAAACAAGGTTGGCAATGTCGTGAGGGAAATACCGACATACCCGATAAAACTCTCGGCTTTTCCTGTGAACCAGAACAAACCCTCGGCCTCTTGACAGTTTACTGGTTAAATGGTAGTAATGGTCAACAACAATTAAGCCAATGGCGAGATAAATTAGCAGCACAACAGGGGATGGTTTGTACCATCAATAACGTGCAGTTATTCGATACTCAAGAAAATATACCCAACCCATCAAAACCATGATTAAATTAGCAATTTTACCTCAGTCTATTCTCCTGGGTATCAGTTTATTATTAAATAATTCTCTGCCCTTACTTGCCCAATCTACACCCCTGAGCGTCGATAATTTAAGAAATACCGTCTATAACATTCCTAATCGGGGTTCCGTAATTGTCAGCGATGGTATTTTTCAATCCAATGAGGGACCGATTTTAGGAGTGCAAGTCAGCCGAGAAGCTTTGATGGGGGACTATAATAATGATCAAAGGACTGATGGTATTGTCGTCTTAAGAGTGATTACCAGAGAGCAACAGCAATTACATTATTTAGCCCTAGTGATCGATAATAACGGTAGTGCCACTAACACCGATACTGTCCTGTTAGCCGATCGAGTAATTGTCGATAATCTTAGCACTAAAGATGGTATGATCACCGTCAACATGAGAAGATTTCTCCCCCGGGATCCTTCCTGTTGTCCGTCGGGAGTCATTACCCAACAATTTGCGATTAATTCTAGTATTAATCAATTGACTTTACTGAGTACCAACGAAAGTCAACCCACCACCCCAAATGTGCAGGTAATACCCAGTTCTCCCCTGAGAATTAATAATAATAATCTCCCCTTTCAACCTCCCGCTGGGGCCATCCAAATCCGCTTTTAACCTTGTTTTTGGTGCGTTACGCTGCCCTAACGCACCCTACTGGACTGTTTCAGCTAAAATAGGGCAATAGATTTCGGCTTAAAGTCTTAGATTATAGAATTTCTAGCATTTTTCTAATACACCAAATTAGCTGAAACAATCCACTACCTTTTTGTTTGAGAAAAAATGGACTACAAATATCCCATCCAACGCTGGTATATTGCCGCGACTAATCCCGAAAAAATCGAGGGGTTAGCGCGAGAAATGGGACTATCATCCTTATTAGCAACTATCTTAATTAATCGCGGTATTGATACCCCCGAATTAGCTAAAACTTATATAGATCCTGAAGTGGATACCTTACCCTCTCCCCTGGGAGAATTTCCCGACTTAGAAAAAAGTGTCAATTTATTAGTAAAAGCGATCGCTAGGGGCGATAAAATTGCTATCTGTGGGGACTACGATGCCGACGGCATGACCAGTACATCTTTACTGTTAAGAGCCTTGAGACATCTCGGTGCTAGGGTAAATCATGCCATACCCAGTCGCATGAAAGAGGGATACGGAATTAATCAGCGCATTGTCGAAGAATTTGCCGAGTCGGGAGTCGGATTAATTCTCACCGTTGATAATGGCATTTCCGCTCACGAACCGATCGCCCTAGCGATAGAATTAGGATTAAAAGTTATTATCACCGATCATCACGATCTGCCGCCAATTTTACCGAATGCCTCCGCTATTCTCAACCCAAAATTATTAACCTCTAACTCTCCCTATCAGGGATTAGCGGGGGTGGGAGTCGCCTATATTTTAGCGGTGACAACTGCCCAAAAAATGGGTAAATTACAGGGATTAACCGAGTCATTATTAGCATTATTTACCCTAGGCACTATAGCAGATTTAGCCCCATTAATCGGGGTAAATCGTCGCTGGTTAAAACGGGGTTTAAGAAAATTACCCAAATCTCAATTAGTCGGGATTCAATCCCTGATGCAAATAGCGGGAATTAGCGAGGAACAAAAGCAATTACAACCGGATGATATTGGCTTTAAATTGGGACCGAGAATTAATGCAATTGGCAGAATTGGCGATCCCCAGATAGTTATTGAATTATTAACCACCGATGATGCGGGAATTGCCTTAGAAAGAGCGATGCAGTGCGAACAAATTAATCGTACCCGTCAAGAGTTGTGCGAAAAAATTGAAGAAGAAGCGATTAAATTAGTCGAAGAAACACCGATTCTTTGGCAAAAAGATCGAGTTTTAGTATTAGTCGAAAAAGATTGGCATCATGGGGTAATTGGTATTGTGGCCTCCCGTTTGGTGGAACGCTACGGAGTGCCGGTTTTTATTGGTACTTACGAGGAAGAATATGCTAGTAAAATTCGCGGTTCTGCCAGAGGAATTGAAGAATTTCACGTTTTTGAAGCCCTACAATTTTGCCAAGATTTACTAGGAAAATTTGGCGGTCATAAAATGGCGGGGGGTTTTAGTTTACCCACAGCTAATTTACTAGCATTCAAACAAAGATTAAGTCAATTTTCTCACAAAATTTTACAAATAGAACAATTAAAACCTTTAATTAAAATTGATACTATCATTGACTTTAAACAAATAAACCTGCAACTTTTTCAACAAATTGATAGTTTGCAACCCTGGGGAATTGGCAATGAATTACCCGTTTTTTGGACTCCTAACGTGCGAGTAGTAGAACAGAAAACTATCGGAAAAAATCATTTAAAATTATTGCTGGCTCAAAGGGATGATACCAGAATTAAAGCCCTAGCTTGGCGTTGGGGCGAATATTGTCCTTTACCAACGCGTTTGGATATTGCCTATAAACTCAAAGAAAATACCTGGAATAGTAATACAACCATAGAAATTGAATTAGTGGGAGTACGATTACCCCAAGAAAATGATAATATTAAAAAAGCAATTTTTATGCACGCCGAAAAAATGTATCAATGTAGTTTTTGGGGTGATTTAAACGAGATTCGCATCAAAAATGAACAGGGCGATATTTTAGTCGTGCAGAAAGGGCAGCGCATTGGTTTATTAGGCAAAAATCGGCAACAAGCTAGAGAAGTCAACGTGACTGAACCCCGTTTTTATACTTTAATTAAAGTTGCCATCAAAGCTTTGGCTATCTAGCAACACCTCCAAAAAAAGCGCCTTGACGATGAACCAAACCATAGTGATCAAAATCGGTACTTCCAGTTTGACCGATAATCAAACCGGCCAATTATCCCTCTCCACGATCGCCGCTTTAGTGGAAGTCCTCACCCGGTTGCGCGCTGCCGGTCATCGGGTGGTATTAGTATCTTCCGGGGCCGTCGGGGTGGGCTGCCGTCGTCTGGGAATACAGGAAAGACCGAAAAAAATCGCCCTCAAACAAGCGATCGCCGCCGTCGGTCAAGGTCGTCTGATGCGGATCTATGATGACCTCTTTACCAGTCTTGGTCAACCGATCGCCCAAATTCTGCTGACCCGTCCCGAATTGATGGAACGCACCTGTTATGTCAACGCCTATAATACTTTTCAGGCTTTGTTTGAATTAGGGGTAATTGCCATTGTCAACGAAAATGATACGGTGGCGATCGATGAGTTAAAATTCGGCGATAATGACACTTTATCAGCCCTTGTGGCCAGTTTAATCGAGGCTGACTGGTTATTTATCCTCACCGATGTGGATCGCCTCTACAGTGCCGATCCGCGGCTATTTCCCGAAGCGGCGGCTATTGCCCGAGTTACTCCCGCGCAATTAGCGCAACTATCGATCGATGCCGGTAGTAGTGGCAGTCAGTGGGGGACCGGGGGTATGGCGACTAAATTGGCAGCGGCCCGGATTGCCACCAGCGCCGGGGTAGAAATGGCGATTACTAGGGGACGGCAGCCCGGCAATATCTTAAAAATTATGGCAGGAGAGGCGATTGGAACCCGTTTTGAGGCCCAAAAACGCAGTGATAACGCCCGCAAACGCTGGATCGCCTACGGACTAATGCCCATGGGTAAAATCTATCTCGATGCCGGGGCGATTCAAGCCATTTGTCAGGGGGGAAAATCTCTCCTAGCGGCCGGGATCACCAAAGTGGAGGGGGAATTTAGCGCCTCGGAATCGGTGCAATTGTGCGATCAAGAAGGCCGGGAATTGGCCCGGGGAATTGTTAATTATAGTAGTGAGGAGATCGATCGAGTTAAAGGTCAACATTCCGAGCGTATTGCCAGTTTATTAGGTTATATGGCCGCAGAAACCATCATTCATCGGGATAATCTCGTCATTTTGAGCGCCTCGTCCACTACCTCGACTAATAAGGGATAATTCCGCCACCCAGAGGCGGTCGAGCCAATGCCTTAAATGTAAAGAAATGTCTCAAAAAAACAACAAATTGTTAGACAAGCAAGAGAGTTAGACTGGGGATGTCCCCCGAAGTTCAACCCTGTGAGATTATAAATAAAGCGAAACTCAAAAATGTCTTTATTGCTGTTGGGAGAAACTTAATAATGCGAGACGCGGTAACTAGCCTGATTAGAAAATACGATGTCACCGGACGTTATCTCGATCGAGATGCGATCGATAATCTTAAACAATATTTTGCCTCGGGAACTGCCCGTCTAGCTGCCGCCGCCCTCATTAACGCTAATTCGGCGGCGCTCGTGCGTGGGGCGGCGATTCGTCTATTTGAAGAAGTTCCCGAATTGATCCGCGCTGGGGGTAATGCCTACACCACCCGTCGTTATTCTGCCTGTCTGCGGGATATGGATTACTATCTCCGCTATGCCAGTTATGCCCTAGTAGCTGCTGATACTAATGTTCTAGATGAGCGGGTACTGCAAGGACTGCGGGAAACCTATAATTCCCTCGGTGTCCCCATCGGTCCGACGGTGCGCGGTATCCAAATCATGAGCGAAATGATTCAAGCCATGGCTACTGAGGCGGGTATTGCCGACACCTCTTTGATCGCTGAACCCTTTGATCATCTCACTCGTGAATTAAGCGAAGTCTCTATTTAAATTCAGTTATCAGTTATCGGTTAGGAAAGGCAAGGGGCAACAGGCAAGAGGCAAGAGTATTGATTAATTTGTCTCCTGTCTCCCGTCTCCTGTCTCCTGTCTCCCGTCTCCTGAATTATTAACTCGCCGACGGCGATCGAGCCATTGTTGTAAAATAATCGCCGCCGCTTCCCGATCGATCGCTCCCTTATCCCAAGAGGAAAACTGTTTTTTGGCTTTTAAGAATTCTTCTGCCTCTAGGGACGTGCAACGCTCATCAATGTATTCCAGGGGCAAATCTAAGGCGATGGCTAGTTTCTCGGCGTATTTTTGCACCTGTTTGGCCTGAAATCCCAACTCTCCCGCCATGGTATAGGGCAGTCCCGCCACCAAAATCTTAATATTTCTTTCCTTGACAATTGCCTTAAACTGTGCTAAGTCGGCAACAAAGGAAGAACGGATAATCGTGGTTAAACCGGTGGCGATTAAACCTGTACCGTCACATCCTGCCACTCCTACCCGTTTTTTGCCGATATCCAAGCCCAGGGCGGCGACTCTTTCCATTACACTGGATGCCCCTGATCGGGGGGTTCCGAGGGCGGTTTAACTGGGGGAAGTTCCCCCGGACTGTCGAGGGAGTCCAGGGGGGGATTATTGGGCCATTTTAACCAAGACATCCGACTAGGGATGGGAGTTCGCGGCACCGATTGTAAACCCTGCAGCATTTCTGCTAGGGCGGAATTTTCCGGCTTAGTTTCGCGGATTTTGTGCCATACCGAGCGCGACATCATCAGGGTGTGGGAACTGCGGATCGCTCCCAATTGTTCCAGATATTCCCGTCTTTCGTGCTGATAATCAGCCGATATCAACTCTAGCGATCGAGGGGGATACTTGCGAGCGATCTGGGCCATCTGGATTAATAACTTAGGATAGAGCCAAGTGTAGGCGGGATGGACAATTAATTTCGCTTGATGGGGTCGCTCATCCTGATTAGATAGGATTAATTCAAAATAACCGATCGCCGCTTTTCGTTGTGGTTCAAAAACGTAACCGCGACTAATTTGCGGACCGCCGCACCAACTCTGACAGCGACCGAACAAACTATCAACTAAACTGATTTTAAAATCCTGGATATGGCGATCAAATACCTGACGCAGTAGCGGCGGCATAGACACACAATCCAACTGATAAAGTAATTGAGCGTCAGCATTGCTCACAGGCAGTAAATTCGGTAAATCTGCCTCTTGTTTGCTCAATTCCTGTAATAATTGCGGCGGTAAAGACCAATAGGTTAATTCTGCCAAAGGCTGAAAACCGTGTTGCCGGAAAAGTGCCAAACTGTCCTTTTGATTGATATTAACCTCTAACACCCAGGTGCGGGCTTCCCAAACCGTTTCTAGACAATAACGCAGTAATTGCGCCCCGATGCCCTTGGGTTCGCTTAAAGACTCCGCCGGATGCACCCGCACCTGTTCCACCCGCCAAGTGCTGCGACTACTATTAAAAGGGGTGACTTGGATTGCCCCGCGAATTTTCCTTTCTTCTCCCCGATCCGCCGTAGACTCAGCTACATAGACATGAAAACGGTGTTGGAGAGGATTGGGAAAAAGACTGAGAATTTTAAACAACCCAAACCAAGGACGCACCCGTTGCACCTGCGTGCGGAAATTTTGGGCGCGACGATCGATATCCTCATCGAAGTCATCTAGGGTTAAAGCTTCAATGTCTTCCAAATCCCGATATTGTACGGGACGGATCGGGAGATCCCTAAAATCGTCCCCTTGGGGAACAGGAGAAGTGGTCATGGCTGTGGCGTAAATATCGTCTATGCACCTATCTTACAGCAGAATCTAGAGGCACTTCTGCACCAATAACAATTTCTGACGGCTCAAGGGGGCCCCCGAAAGGACACCTCGATCGGCAGATGAGGTTTTCCGGCCAAATTTCTGATCATGACAATTCGATGCTACAATAACGGACGGTTAATCAGTCCGAATTTGCAGTAAAAGTCTTTGAGTCAATCTGTAGATACCACTAACACCCTAGACACTCTAGCTCAAGAACTAGCCGCCATTCAGCAGACCGGTTCTAAGCGCGTCGCTTTATTGGGTTCCCGTCACGTTCCCATCACACACCAGCAATTGATCGAAATGATGGCCTATGCCCTCGTGCTGGCGGGCAATCGGATTATGACCTCCGGGGCGACGGGAACCAATTCCGCCGTCATTAAGGGGGCAATGCGGGCAGATCCTAATCTGTTAACCGTGATCTTACCCCAAAGTCTCGATCGCCAGCCCCTGGAATCCCAAGAACAACTCCAGCAGGTTATCCATCTGGTGGAATGTCCCGAAAATGACCATCTATCCCTAGGGGAAGCCAGCAGCCTCTGTAATCGCGAGATTATCAATCGTTGTCAACAGTTAATCTGTTTTGCTTTCCACGACAGTCAAACCCTTTTGCAAACCTGCGCGGAAGCGGAAGATCAACGCAAGCTAGTTACCCTATTTTATTTTGACTAAATTCAGCGATGAATCTCTCCGTCAGTGCCATTCTTCTCTATTCGATAGTGGCCGCCGCTATCTCTGTCTATCTACCTTTTCTGCTGGTCGCTTACGCTAGAGCTAAGGTGGGTTACGATACCTCCGCCCCCCGGGCAATGTTCGACCAACTCCCAGACTACGCTAAACGAGCAACTTGGGCCCATCAAAATGGTTTTGAAACCTTTATGATCTATAGTGCCGCCGCTCTCATGGCCTACGTTACAGGAGTCTCCTCCTCCCTGGCTGCTAACTGTGCGATCGCTTTCGTGATCCTCCGGCTTTTATTTTCCCTTTTTTATATCACTAATGTCCCGATCGCTCGTTCCCTGATGTTCGGTCTCGGTTCTCTCTGTACTTATACTCTCTTTGGCTTGAGTTTAATCAAGATTCAGTAGAATTCCCCAAACCCCATGCAGGAGAGTCGAAAAACCCTATAGTTCGGGAGCGGTAAAGAAGTTGCTTAACCCGAACTAAAGTTAATTTTGTTACTGATAAACCGGTAATTTGGGATTATCCACTGATAACAAACCGGTTAAAAGTGAGGCGGGTTTTTGACTATAGGGCCAGGCAAAAGCATGACGAAAAGCCGCGTCTTGACAAGCTTGTAATTGTCGAAAATCGATCACATCTAGGGTGAGTAAATTCTCGTACTCGAAGGGCAGCCGGACATTGTGTAAACCGGCATTATCGGTACAGATAGCAATATCAACCCCCGCTTCAAAACAGCGATCGAAGACTATCTTTAATTGCGATAAACTTTCAAGGGTGCCGGTTTTTAAATAGGTGGTGGGACAGACTTCTAAACATTGATGACGACGGGCAACTTCCGGCAGCAATTCTGGGTATTGTAGGGGAATTTGAATACCGTGACCAATTCTTTGCAGATAGGGCAGTAATTGGGGATAACAACCGTCCTTTGTTTCGTAAAGATGGCCGGTGGTATTTAAACCGTTTTCCCTGGCATAACTGTATAAACCAGCAAATTCCTCTAGTCGAGTTTGGTAGTAGGAATCACCCCCAGCAATATCGATCGCACAGACGTATTCTCTCATCTCTAGGGCAAGATCGACGATCGCTTTGTTGACTTCGTAGGGAAGTCGCGAGTGCATACAGAGAATTTGACTGGTAATAATCGGATATTCGCTCATTTTCGAGGCTTGACCAACGATCTCGACAATCGATCGCATTTGCTCGATTCGCTCTGTTTGGTTCAAATGTTCGTCGGTGCGATAGTAGGGAGTATAGCGCAATTCTAAATAGGCAAGATTCTCGAAGATGTAAGCGCCGCGAATCAGACGATAGATAAAATAGGGCAAAGTTTGGGCGGTTTGAACACTTTCGACGAGGGTGTGTAATTCCAAATACTCATCTAAACTATTGCGTTCGCGGGTGTAAAATTCCTCAAAAGCGGGGTATTCCTGGAATTTGTCCGCTAAATCCCGCTCATGTCTGTGAAAGTAGCGCCAGAGAATTCTCGGTACTACCGATCCCCCTAAATGGCGATGCAAATCTGCGTATAAAGCCACAACTCCGCTGCTCCTTAGTCTCTCAAATGTTCCTTAAATATAACGAAGTTTTACAATTGTTTGACAATTGCTCGCAAATAGTATCAGTACCTAGTCGGTGAACAGTGGGGGGGAGAGGGAATTATGAATTATGAATTATGAATTATGAATTAGACATCGACCTAATATTATCTCAAGACCAAAAGTCTCTCTAGTTAAGGAATCTACCCGAATAAAAATGATTTTAATTGCCTCATATTTTTTCAGTAAAATTGAATTAGCAACGATAGATATACATTCCAGCCATCGAACCAGTTGGTTAGTACACAGGACAAAAGCAAGCTGTGACTAGGTTGTAATTTTTGGAGATGTCTATTATGAATTGGCGAGAAGGAAGGGAGAAGAGAAATGGGAGATGGGGAAAGGGGAGCAGGGGAGATGGAAGCAGGGGAGATGGGAGATGGGGAGATGGCGAGAAAAAAGCTGATGGCTGATGGCTGATAACTGGTAACCGATCACTGATAACTGATAACTGATCACTGCTTAATTATTTGATAGCATGGAGGAAAACCTATAGAGGGTGAAGCGGTATGAGTAACTATAAAGATTCTTCTTCCATGCGCTATTTCTTGGCAGGATTAAAACCCTTTGCCCAACCTTTATTTTGGCTGCCGCTAGGAATATTTTCCTTGGCTCTAATTGGTTTCTCGATATATCAACAGAATCCTGAATGGTTGGGTTCGGTATTAGATACCCCAGGAATGTCCTTGGAGGAACGCGAAATCCAGACTAAGCAGATGACCGATGCTCCTCTCCCCAGTCCTGCAACAATGCCGGCCATTCCTGCCAATAATAATACCGCTCCCCCGAACGAACCGGCCTCGCCGCAGCCTTTTAATCCTTTAAATACTAATCCCAATAACAACCAGAAACCCTCTTTATTCGCCCCGTTAATGCCGCAGACTAAGCAAAATCAGGCACCGAAGGCTAGTAAAACTCTGCAACCGATTCAAGTGCAACCGATTAGTGGCAACAATAGCAATTATCCTTTACAAAGGGAAATCGAAAATCGCTCACGGACTACTAACTTGAATAATTCTCCTAATCTCAACCCCGGGGGCAACCCGAATCAAGTCAACCCCCAGGGAAATTATTCCCCTTATCAACAAAATACTCAGCCCCTACCCTCCTGGAATAATACCAACTCTAACCCGGTCTCCGGCTCTAGCAACCAACCCAACTATTATCAACCCCCCGTATATCAGTCCCCCGTCTACGGCAATCAACCTAACGTCACTGGTTATCCCAATCAGGGAATGGCACCTAACAATAATGGCACCCCCTATCAAGTTCCCCCTCAAAGTACTAATCGAGGCTTCTCCATCCAACAACCCATTAATGCCCGGCCTTCCGGTTACTAGAGGGACTTAGATAGGGTTTGCTGAATAAATCTAAAAACCTTGTTGGATAACATTTTTAGACTTTTTTGAAATCAAAAAGTACCAGTGATTGGAGTGATTGGGGGGAAAATTCAGGGACTTTTTCCCTGAAAATTAGGTAATTGACCGCCTGAAAATGGGTAAAACCCTACACCCCACACCCCACACCCCACACCCTACCCCCACCAACAAACTTTTTGCCGCAAACCCTAGATAGGAGCTTGCAGGAAGTCTAATAAAATCGGATTAACTATTTCTGGGGCTTCATCCTGGGGACAGTGGCCTAAACCGGCTAAGGGGATAAACTGTTTGACTGTCGGGAATCTTGCTAATTCCCGGCCCAAGGACAAGGGTTCCCAGGGATCTTCGCTACCCCAAAGCAGAATAGCTGGACAGGGGAGAATCGGCAGCAGGTCTTCTGGGAGTGGGCCGCCAGAATAACCGGTAAAAGCGAGGAAAACCTCGATCGCTCCCTGATCTCTGGCGGGTTTTAGGATTATTTCTACTAATTCCTCCGTTACCGCTTCCGAGCGCCCATAAGCTTGCAGGAGAATTTTACGCACTGTCTGGGGTTTAGCGATCTGTTGGAAGAAAAAAGCCCCAATTGCTTTATTTTTGAGAATTATTTGGGCAATATCCGCGCCTAAACGACGATACCAAGGTAATTTCCCCCGTTTTCTTTCGTGCAGTAGTCTGAGGGAACAATTAATCGCCGCCACCCCAAGGACAAAATCGGGATGATCGACGGCAGCCTGCATAATGGCCACACAACCGATGGAATTACCCGCCAAAAAAGCGGGACCCCCCACCACTTCCCGACAAAAATCGGCAATCTGCGCCCCCCAAGTCTCGAAAGTGTAATCGATCTCCTTTTGCGGTTCGGGTTTGTCGGAACCGCCAAAACCAATTAAATCTAGGGCAAAACAGCGACATTTTTCGCCTAAAACGGGGATATTTTTCCGCCAATGTCCCCAAGATGCCCCAAATCCATGCACAAGCACGATCGCAGGTCCCGTCTCCCCCGCACATTGATAGGTGATTTTGAATCCCCGCCAATGCCAAATTTTTGCCTGTGTCTCTAATCCTAGAATTTGTTGCATATTTTTGTTTATCTGTAAAGTATTTGTTGCTTTTCTTAATATATACTGTCAGGTTAACTGGCGGCTTAACTAATCGTCTGGGGATGATGCCAAATCCCGTCATAGTTCATCTCAAATGAACCCAACAACCGCCAATTATGATGAACCCTGGAAAGAAGTATTAAGTCACCTAGAAAACGGGTTTCTTGAAGAAACCCATTTTCTGTGGGGTTTTTTGCGGAAAGTAGGTTAAAGGGGTAAGGTCATAACAATCCTTTGCCAAAACCGACTTCTCAGAATATAATAGAGAAGAGTAGTCATTCATCGCTCAGATTAGTTAAGATGATATTACATGACTAATAATATTGACCATGATCGCTTATTTAAGGAGTTAATCTCGACCTTTTTTGTCGAATTTATTGAGTTGTTTTTTCCTCAATTGATCGATTATTTAGATAGGGACTCGATTACTTTTTTAGACAAAGAAGTATTTACCGATGTCACGGAAG